>DASSCU010000005.1 GCA_035697485.1 Actinomycetota bacterium | reverse complement strand
GAGCTCGCGAGGGCGATGCGAACCGGCGACCGCGCGAACCTCGAGCACGAGTTCGGCGACGTGCTCGCGTGGCTCGCCTCGCTCGCGAACGTCGAGGGCGTCGACCTCGAGGCCGCGGTCGCCCGGTACGCCCAGACCTGCCCGCGATGCGGCGGCGCGCCGTGCGCGTGCCCGTTCCCGTGAGCGAAGCGGAGATCCGCGCGCCCCGTGACGACGAGCGGGCGGCCATGGCGACGGTGTTGGGCACATCGCTGAACTTCCCGATCGAGCCGGCGGTCGCGCGGTCGCATCGGTTCCCGATCGACGACATGCGCGTCGCGATCGTCGATGACGAGATCGCCTCGGTCGCGGCGGAGTTCCCGTTCGATCAGTGGTTCGGGGGACGCGCGCTCGGATGCAATGCGGTCTGGGGCGTCGCCACACTGCCGGAGCATCGGGGCCGAGGCTTGGCGTCGGCCACAACGGAAGCCGTGATGCGCGCAGGGCGCGATCGCGGAGCTGTGGTGAGCACCCTCTTCCCGGCGGTGGTCGCCCCTTATCGGCGTCTCGGGTACGAGCTCGGCGGCACCTTCACGAAGCATCGCATCGCGATCGAGGCGATCCCCCCGCAGCCGCGCGACGTTCCAGCCGTGCAGCTGTACGACGTCGAGCGCGACACCGATGGCGTCCGGGCGTGCTACCGGACCTTCGCCGCGAGGCACACGGGACCGGTCGAGCCGACGAGAGAGGACCACTGGACCGACCGCATCCTGCAACGCCACGACGATGAGAGCCGTCGCGCGGTCGTGGTGCGGGAAGCTGGTGAGATCACCGGGTTCCTCGTCACCGGGCGGGAGTCCGACCCCGGCCCGCTCGACGTCGCCTTCGGAGTCTGGACCGAGGCGTTCGTCTCGACCACCGAGGCGGCGCTCGGATCGCTGCTCGCGTACGTGCGGCGCTTCGGCGGGCTCGGCAAGTGGTTCCAGTGGAGCGGTCCGCCGAATGACCCGATCGGCCTGTTGGTCGACGACCAATCCCTCGCGATCGACCTCCACTATCGATGGATGCTGCGCCTACTCGACGTGCGGACCGCGTTCGAGCAACGGGGATGGCCACCGATCGATGCCGAAGCAGTCTTCGCGGTCGACGATCCGATGTACCCCGACAACGACGGGCCGTGGCGGCTGCGGGTCGAGCGCGGCGAGGCGTCGATGTCGCGCGTCGAGCGAGGGCCACGTGCGATGTCGATCGGCACCCTGTCGTCGATGTTCTCGGGCTACCTGCGCGCGCCCGATGCGGTGCGCCTGGGGCTCCTGGACTCCGGCGACCCGGCCGTGGGCGCGTTCGAGCGGCTGTTCGCCGGGCCCGACCCCTGGTGCCCCTTCTTCTTCTGAGGGACGGCATGAGCAAGAGATCACCGTCCGCATGGCTTCGCCCGACGACTGGGCCGCGGTCGCCGGCCTGCTCGTAGAGCTGGGCCGGGGGTGGCAGCCGGCACGGCCGACGACCCCACACACCGCCAACTTTCGCGGGTCGCCTCCGCCGGCTCGGCGACGTCACGCCCGTCGCCGAGATCGACGGGGAGGTCCTGGGCTTGATCGACATGGAGAAGTCAGCCGGGCGTCCGCCTCGGCACCATCTTCGACCGGGAGGGACCGTTCCTCGCTCAGGTCGCTGACCTGCGGCGCAGTCGTGACGGTGACGCTCCCGTTTCGGACGGCCGATCGGGCACGCATCGAATCGAGCCGAGCGATGTGATCGATAGAGTCAGCGAGCTCCTCCTCGAGCCGGTCACGCTCATCGATCGATTTCCTGATCGCCTGGTCGAGCGTCGGATCGAGCTCGGCGGCCGCCCTCGCGGCTTCCTCGTCGAGCCGGCTCGCTGGCGATAGCGTCGATCATCGGCCGTTCACGCGATGTACTCGTGGGAACGCAGCACCTGACGGATGCACCGGAGCTTCTTGAGCCTCTGGGTCGACCTATTCACGCACGCCACTATCTCGGCGACAGCCACCTCTGCGGTGCCAGAGGGTGAGGGAGACACCGTAGGCGATACTGTGGGCGACGGCGACGGGCTTGGCGAGGGCGAGACCGTCGGCGAGACCGAAGGCGACGGGCCTTGCGAGGGCGAGACGCTTGGGTCGTACAGCGCCTCCGAGCATGATCCGAACGCCGTGCAGCCGTGACGGGAGAGCCAGTCAGCGCGGGCGTTGTCCCACACCGATCGGTTCGTCGTGAGCGTCATACCTGGCAGGGTGGACATCGGAAATGCTCCCTGCCCCAACCAAACGACGGTCACGTTGCTCATCGTCGTACCGGGCGGCCAGTCCTTAGGGTCGTCCTCTCGGAACTTCTCGGCGACGAACACCGAGTTGCGGATGATCGGCTTGTGCCGGCCACCGTCGTCGAACTTCTTGAAGAACGACCCGTGACCGAGGATGGTCGGGTCGTTGGTCTTGTACGGACCCGGCATCGGCTGCAGGCGCATCAATACGCCGTCGAGGATCAATGACTCGCCCGCGACAGTACCGGCGTCCTGCTCACTCAGGCCGGTGTAGCAGCCGTCGAACAGAGAGTCGTAGATCGCGCCGCTCAGCCGATCGTCGTTCTCCACGCAGTCGTCACGGATGTATTCGTAGTAGTTGTTGACCAGCGTCCAGTTCTCACCGTCCCGGGGCTGGAAACCGTCGGCGGTGTTGCGGATCCGCCAGCCGTTGACCACGTATTTCGCGCCGTAGATACGCAGACCACCACCGTGCCATGTGTCATGTATTTGGTTCCACGTCAGGTTCTCCGACTGCTGGCCGACCGTGCGACCACCGACGATGCACAGGTTGGTCGGTTCGCCTGCGTTCCCGAGCGATATCGGGTAAGGGTCAACGAATGGGTACGCCGTGTTGACGTAGGTCCGAGCGTCGATGGCGTGGTTATCAGGTAGCGTCTCGGCCCGCCACTTCGTCGCATCGGTCCCGGCCTTTACCGTCGTGGACGGACGCGCCAGACAATCAACGGCAGACGGCTCCACCGCCGACACCGACTGGATGAGTGCTCCGATCAAGGCTGCGACTGCTGTGAACGTGAGGCTGCGCCTCATCGGTCCTATCCCTTCTGCAGCGGCCCGTCGGGTAGCCATGCCGCGTCCCAGCGGTGCACCGCGTAGCTCTGCACCGGTTGGCGCCGCTCTTCGGTCTCCTCCAGCTCGGCCTGGGCTCGTTCGAACCGCTGCAGGGCGTCGCCCAACGCGGGGTCGCCGGAGTGGTGCACCGTGTCATCGGCCATGATCCCTCCCGGATGCAGGCGTTCCCTGGATGCAGGCGTTCCTTCCTAGCCTCGGCATGCGAGCACCCGGAACTTGACCGGAGCGACCGGGTCGTCGCACTAGACTCCGACACCCATGGAGATCCGTGACTTGCAGTCCTCGATGGCCCACCTCGACCTCGAGCGCGACGAGGCGCGAGGCCGAGACGTCACGTTCTTCCCATGAGCGAGATCACCGTCCGCATGGCCGCGCCTGACGACTGGGCCGCGGTCGCCGGCCTCCTCGTGGAGCTGGGCCGGGGGGTGGCGGCCGGCACCGCCGACGATCCGACGCACCGCCAGTCGTTCGCTGGACGGATCAGGCAGCTCGGCAACGTCACGCTCGTGGCCGAACTCGACGGGGATGTCGTCGGCGTGATCGACATGGAGTACCACCAGCGACTCGGGGACCATCGGCCCCAGGCACGGGTCAACGACATCGTCGTGACGGAGCGTGTGCGGGGCGCGGGGGCGGGCACGGCCCTGCTGCGCCGCGCCGAGGAGCTCGCCCGAAAGCGCGGCTGCTTCCGCATGGCGCTCGTCACCGCTGCCTGGCGTGAGACCTCGATCGCGTTCTACCGGCGCGAAGGGTGGCAGGACTACGGGCAGTGGTTCGTGAAGCTCCTCGCGGCCGACGTCACGCCGGGCGGCCTGCCCACCGACGACAACTGAGGCGACGCGTCAGTGGCCGCTGAGCCGGCGGGCGACGATCGGCAGCATGGTCGCCGCGATCCTCGGTTGCGCGTCCAGCAGCAACATGAACACGTGGCGCGAGATCGCGAGGCACCGCACGTCGGTGAGAGCCCGCACGCGTGCGTTGCGCGGCGAGTCGGTGAGGAGGGCGACCTCGCCGAAGAACTCGCCCGGGCCGAGTTCGACCACGGCGCCGTCGGGCATGTCGACTTCGACCGTGCCGTCCTCGATGACGAACAGGCCGGAGCCGGGCTGACCGATCTCGGCGAGCACCCGCCCGGCTTGCGCCTCGAACTCCGTCGCGAGTCGGGCGATCACGTCGAGACCGTCGTCGTCGAGCTCGGCGAAGAGCGGGATGCCTCGCAGCGTTTCGATGTCCATGTCAGCCCCCGGTTCCGGGGTCGCGTTCCGCCTTGCGCCACGGCACCACGCCGTCGACCTCGACGTCGATCGCGAAGCTCAGCAGGATCCGCACCGCGACGATCACGCCGAGGGTCGCAGCGCTCTCGAGGGTGGGCTCGACGACGATCGTCCGAACGATGTCGGCGACCACCAGCACCTCGAGGCCGAGCAGGATCGCTCGGCCCAGCGACGCACGCAGGTCTTGGAACGCCACGAGCCGCGGGGCGCCGCGGGCGACGTGTAGGCCGTAGGCGACGAACGCGATCGCGCTGCCGACGAGCAAGATGGCGACCCCGACGAGCTCGAACGCCCGCACGACGTCGGACATGAATCCCTCGAAGCTCAGGTCCATGGGGTGGACCCTACCGCGGACCCACCCGCTCAGCGTATGAAGAGGTGCTCGGCGATCTGGATCGCGTCGAGCGCGGCGCCCTTCCGCAGGTTGTCGGCGCAACTGAACAGCGCCAGCGCGTCATCGCGACCAGGCACCTGTCGGATGCGCCCGACGAGCGCATCGTCACCGCCGGCGGCATCGAGCGGCGAGGGGAAGGTTCCGGCCGCGGGGTCGTCCACGAGGCGCACGCCTGGCGCCGCTTCCAACAGCGTGCGGGCTTCCCCGACCGAGATCGGGCGTGAGAACTCGGCGAGCATCGAAACGGCGTGGCCCGCCACCACCGGCACCCGCACCGAGGTCGCGACGACCCGCATCTCGGGCGCACCGAGGATCTTCCTCGGTTCGGCCATCATCTTCGACTCCTCGCCCGTGAAGCCGTCGGCCTCGAACTCACCGACCTTCGCGACGACGTTGAACGCGATCGGCTTGGCGAAGACCTCCCCCTGGGGGAGCGAGTCATGATCGGGGCGAGCGAGCGCCTCGACGTCGCCCCCGAGCTTCTCCACCTGCTCGACGAGCTCACGGGTGCCCTTCCACCCGGCACCGCTCACGGCCTGGTAGCTCGAGAGCACGAGCGACGTGCACCCGGCCGCTCGATGCAGGGGCCCCAGGGGCAGCACGGCGGTGATCGTCGTGCAGTTCGGCACCGCGATGATTCCGGGGTGCGGCCACCCCTCGAGCGCCTCGGGGTTCACCTCGGGCACGGACAGCGGCACCTCGGGGTCCATGCGGAAGGCACTCGAATTGTCGATGCACACGGTCCCTGCAGCGGCGATGTCGGGCAGGAACGCCTTCGAGATCGAGCCGCCGGCCGAGACGAACGCAACGTCGACGCCGCGTGCCGCGTCGATCGTGAGCTCGCGGACCTCGTGCTCGGCACCGTCGAACGTGACGAGGCGTCCCACGCTGCGTGCGCTGGCGAGCGGGACGAACTGGTCGACGGGGAACCGGCGCTCCTCCAGGATGCGCGTCATCTCCCGGCCGACGGCCCCGGTGGCTCCGATGACGGCGACCTTCATGGTCGAATCACCGTACCAGCGGGTTCCGGCCCGACGGTGGAACGAGAAGACCCGGGCAACAGCCCGGGTCTTCTCCGCGCTTGCGAACTATGGGATCGCTACTTGCGCGTGACGAGCGTCTGCATCAGGTCGGCGTCCTGGTGGATCTGGACGTTCCCCCGCTGGATGATGCCGCGGTCGTTGCAGCCCTCCGTGATCTCCTCGCCCGTGTTGCACAAGGTGTCGTATACGGCAGGGTCGCCATTGGCATCCATCGCGAACGCCTCGTTGTAGGTGAAGAACGCGCGGATCACGTCGCGATCGCCCGGCTCACCACGGTCGATGAAGTAGAACTCCGCCCACAGGGTGGTGCCGTCCTTGTCCTCGCACTCCGCGGTGACCTTCGTGCGCAAGGCGCCACTCGGCGACGGCTTCAGGTTGCGGTACGACGTGACCTCGTCACACTGGACCCACCACGCGGTGCCGTCGTGCGTGACGTACGTGATCTGGCCCTCGAGAACGAGCTTCGCGTTGAACCCGATCGTCGCGCCGTTGTGCGTCTTGCCGGTGCCGTTGGTCTGCTCCACCGCGATCGCCGCTGTTGCGGCCAGCGCAACGACCATGAGCGCCGCCACCGCTACTCCGATCGAACGTCTCCTCATGTAGACCTCCTCTTCTCCGACGACCCGGAGGATCGAGTCGTCCGACGAACCGTACGGGGCTCCAGTTATCGACCAAGGAACCTACGTCGAACGTACGACCCCCATGAGGTGCACGCAAGGAGGCATTGGACCTATTTTCCGCTCGAACCTCAGACGAAGTGCCACGAATCGAGGAGTTCGTCGAGCCGCCGCAGGCTGGCTTCGAAGCCGACCTCCTCGTCGGCGAGGGTCACCCGCCAGGCGACACCGTCCCTCAGGAACAGCACCTCGCGGGACCGCACGGTGCCGTCGACTCCCTCGACGATCACGTCGAACGCGACCGCCTCGACCCCGTCGACCTCGAGCGCCGAGGCGGCACCCGTCCGACCTCCCGCATCCTCGTCGTATCCACGGACGAACTGCTCGAAGCGGGCGAGGTCCTGTCCCTTCGTGAGGGAGACCGCGGTCACCGTCATCGTGGCCGCACCGTCCTGCAGCAGGAAGCGATCGAGCGGGGAGTCCTCCCCCCGAGCCGCGGCGGCGATCCATCCGGCCGGCGTCCGGGCGCAGTAGCCGAATCGCACGGACTCGAAGTCGCCCGGTCCGCACCCGGTGTCCCCGCTCGCCCACGAGACGACGGCGAACGCGCCGACGCCGACGAGCACGGTCGCCAGGAGCGCGATCACGATCGGCACGGTCGCCCGGCGCTGGGGCTGCTCGGGCTCCTCGGGTGGCGGCGGCCCCTCGCCCTCTCCACCCGTCCCCGGCGGCGGCGGCATCGGCGAACCGCCCGACGGCACGGGGGGCGGCGGGATCGACGACGCCGCTCCCTCGAGCGCGCCCTCCGCGATCGCCTCGCCGAGCTCGTCGAACCCCATGAGTCAGGCCGTGGGGATGTCGGGCGACGATCCGGAGAGGTCGAGCTCGAAGCGCTCGTGCACCACGCGGACGGCGCGCTCGCCGTCGCCCGCCCTGATCACGCAGGAGATGCGGATCGGCGACGTCGAGATCATCTCGATGTTGATGCCCTCGCCGGCGAGCGCGTCGAACATGTCGGCGGCGACCCCCGGATGCGTCTTCATACCCGCGCCGACGAGCGAGAGCTTCGCGATGTCGTCGTCAATCGTGTACGCGTCGGCGCCGATCTCCTTCACGAGCCGTTCCATCACGCCGTGTACGCGAGGAAGGTCGACCCGCGGCGAGGTGAACGAGAGGTCGGTCGCCCCCGCGTGCGACACGTTCTGCACGATCATGTCGATCGAGATCGCGTCGTCGGCGATCGCCTTGAAGACCGTGGCCGCGACGCCGGGACGGTCCGGCACGCGCTCGAGCGTGACCTTCGCCTCGTCGGTGTCGAGCGCGACCCCGGAGATCAGCACGCCTTCCATCGGTTCCTCCAGTTCATGGACCCAGGTGCCCGGCTCATCCTCGAACGATGACCGCACGTGCAGCCGCACGCCGGTTCGCCGCGCGTACTCCACCGATCGCGATTGCAGCACGTTCGCGCCGGCCGCGGCCATCTCCAGCATCTCGTCGTAGCTCACCGCCTCGAGCTTGCGAGCCCGGGACTCGATCCGCGGGTCGGTCGTGTACACGCCCGCCACGTCGGTGTAGATCTCGCAGACGTCGGCCCCGATCGCTGCCGCCATCGCCACGGCCGTGAGGTCCGACCCACCGCGTCCGAGGGTCGTGATCTCGTACTGGCTCACGCTCAGCCCCTGGAAGCCGGCGAGCACCACGACGTTGCCGGAGCCGAGCGCCTCCAGGATGCGCTTGGGCCTGATCTCCACGATCCTCGCGGAACCGTGCTGCGTGTCGGTCATGATGCCGGCCTGGGAGCCCGTGTAGCTGGCCGCCCGGCACCCGCGAGCGTTGATCGCGATGCCCAGCAGCGACATCGCGATGCGTTCCCCGGCGGTCAGCAGCATGTCGAGCTCGCGGGGGTCGGGCACGGTGGCGATCTCGTTCGCCATCGCGAGGAGCTCGTCGGTGGTGTGACCCATCGCCGAGACGACGACCACGACGTCGTTCCCGTCCTCACGGGCCCGGACGACCCGGTCGGCCACCGCCTGGATCCGCTCGACCGAAGCGACCGAGGTGCCGCCGTACTTCTGCACGATGATGGGCATGCGGTGGCTCCTGTCGCCGCGTCGGAACCGAGTCTATCCGGGAGCGCTTTGCTGCCCCGGGACCCCGAGCGCCCGCCGCAAGAAGTCGACCTCGATCTGCAGCATCGCCTCGGCTGCAGCCGGGTCGGTCGGCCGGTGCGTGATGCCGCTCAGCGGGATGAACGCGTGGGGACGGCCGGCTTCCATGAGCGCCTTCGACATGCGCAGGGAGTGCGCCGCGTACACGTTGTCGTCGGCCAGGCCGTGGATCAGCAGCAGCTCGCCTCGGAGGTTCGGCGCATCGGGGATCAGGTCGGCGTTCGCGTACGCCTCGGCATCCGTGTCGGGCATGCCGAGGTACCGCTCCGTGTAGTGCGTGTCATACAGGCGCATATCGGTGACCGGGGCGCCCGAGATGCCGGCGCGGAACACGTCGGGACGGCGAAGCAGCGCGCCCAGGGTCAGATAGCCGCCGTAGGACCAGCCCCTGATCGCCACCCGCGACAGGTCGAGGAACGGAGACCGGTCGGCCGCGGCGTGCAAGCCGTCGACCTGGTCCTCGAGCGCGTGATCGAGGTAGCTGCGGTGCACCGACTGCTCCCAGGAGACGCCACGGTACGGCGTGCCCCGACCGTCGATCACGAGCACCACGAACCCCTGGTCGGCGAACCACTGCGATTCGAGGAGCGGCCGCTGAGCGCGGACCACGCGCCCGAAGTGCGGGCCCCCGTACGGATCGAGCAACACGGGGAGCGGACCTTCGGGATCGCGCCCGGACGGAAGGAACATCGCCGTCCGGAGCTCGTGAGAGCCCACGGAGAGGAACGACGGACGGCCCGTGATGACGGGCGTCTCGGCCGTTCGGTCGAACGTATGGAGCGTCTCGCCGTCTCTGACCAGGCGCGCGCTCGGCAATGGCTCGTCGACCGTCTCGCTCACCAACACGCCGAGATCTCCGGCGATGACGGCCGAGTGTTGCCCCTCGCCGTCGCTCACCTGTGCCACCGACCCGTCGACGGTCAGCCGCCACACGTGCAGCTCGGTCGGCTCTCGGGTTCCGGCGAACCACACCGCGTCGCCGGCGTCGAGCACGCAGTCGACCTGCAGGCCGGTGGGGGTCGCCGGCTCGTCGTCGATCAGCAGTAGGCGCGTGTCGTCGCGGTGGCCCGCCGTCAGCAGCCGGCCGCCCGGTAACCACGCCGGCACACCGGGTGTGATGTGCGTCCATCGGTCGTCGTGGTCCCCCCAGACGACCTCGGTCGTACCGGTGTCGGGGTCGATCGCCACCACCTGCACGTCCCGTTGATCGCGCGATTGCACGAGCGCCAGCGGCGGACCTTCCTCGGTCCACGAGACGGCGACGACGTATTCGAACGCGTCGCGGTCCCACGTCACGTCGACCCGGGAGCCTCCGATCCCCAGCACGTGCAGCGTCACGACCGCGTTCGACGTACCCGCCTGCGGATAGCGCACGGCTCGGGGCGTCGCGGCGGGCTCGATCGGCGACGCGATGTGCCGCACCTGCACCGGACGATCGTCGACGCGGCACGCGATCAACCGCTCGCCGTCGGGGGCCCACCAGTGCCCGCGACGCCGTTCCATCTCTTCGGCGGCGATGAACTCGGCGATCCCCCATCGAACGTCGGGATCTTCGTCGCCGGCGAGCAGCACGTCGTCGCCCGTCTCGAGGTCGAGCGCGCGGAGGGAACCTCCGGTCTCATAGGCGACCCGTCGCCCGTCGAGGTCGACCCTCGGATCGAACGGGCGACCGCGCGACCCGAGCGATCGCGCCGCCCCGGTCACCAGATCCACCAGCGTCGGTGCATCTCCCGATACGAACACCGCCCTTCGCAGGTCACGGTCGGCCGTGTACGAGGTCACCCCGCTCTGCTTCTCTCCGGTGCGCTCCCGGCGGTCGATCTCCTCCTGTGTGAGGTGTTCCTCCGTACCGGCGGGGTGGAAGACCTCTCGCTCGGTGTCCTCCTCCACGTCGAGCACCCAGAGGCCGGCCACCGGATCGTCGCCCTCCCTCGAGCGGAGGAAGACCACCCGCGATCCGTCGTCGGCGATCCGGAACGCTCTCGGCAGACCGAGGTTGAAGTTGCGGGTGCGCGCTGCCTGGCGCGGGTACGAGTCGGTCACGCGGACGTGCTTCCTGGCGACTTCGTGACGGTATCGCCGACGCGGACCGTGCCGCCCTCGACGACCACAGCGTTGAGCCCGCGAAGACGTGCGGCTCGGCCGACCGGGGAGTTCACGAACCGCAGCGCCTCGGGGCCGAACCGTGCGGAGAACTTCGAGCACCCCGTGTGCGGCTTCGCGCTCACCTCGAGCACCACCTCGCCGATGCGGAGCCGGCTCCCGGCCGGCAGGTGCTCCTCGCTGAGGTCCATGTCGACGTAGAGCTGGTCGCCGGCGAATGGCCATCGGTCGACCTCGCCCGCAAGCAGGGCGACACATCGCGCGTTCATCAGCGTCACCTCGGCCTCGGGCGAGGGCTTCGGCTCGGAGATCCACCGGTCGCCGACCATGCCCCGGCCCGGCTCGATCCGCGCGTCGCCCAGGACCTCCCGCTCGTTCTCCGCGGGTCGCCGCACGACCATCTCGAGCCTGCCCTCCTCACGCGGCGACCCCAGGATGCGCGCGAGCCCTGCCTGCAGTTCCTCGAGATCGGACATGCCAGCGGCTCCTCCCTTCCGCCCCGCGAGCTCGCCCGAACGTACCATCGCGGCATGCGAGCCTGGCTCCTGAACGACACGGACGGACCGGGCTCCTACACGCTCGCCGAGGTGCCGGCCCCGCGGCCCGGTCCCGGCGAGGTACGCGTGCTCCTGCGCGCATCGGCCCTGAACCACCTCGACCTCTGGGTGGCCCGTGGCATGCCTGCACCGCCGTCTCTCCCCCACGTGAGCGGCGCCGACGGCGCGGGGGTCGTCGACGCGATCGGCGACGGGGTCGATGATCCCCGGCTGGGCGACGAGGTGGTGATCGACCCCTCGACGTCGTGCGGTGCATGTCCCGCGTGCATCCGCGGCGATGTGCCGTTCTGTCGCGACTTCCGTATCGTCGGCGAACACCGTTGGGGCACGCACGCCGAGGCCGTCGTCGTGCCCGCCGGGAACGTGCGGTCCAAGCCCGGTTCGCTCTCATGGGAACGTGCCGCCGCGGCAGGACTCGTCGCGTCGTCGGCGCTGCGCATGTTGCGTCGTGCCCGGTTCGAACCCGGCGACGACGTGCTCGTGGTCGGCATCGGCGGGGGCACCTCGACCGCCGCGTTCCTCCTGGCTCGAGCGCTCGGCGCACGCCGCTTGTGGGTCACCACCAGCGACGTCGACAAGCTCCGGTGGGCCGCCGACCATGGCGCGACGGGTGGCAGCCGCACGTCGGATCGGTTCGACGAGATCGTCCGCGCCGAGACCGAGGGTCGGGGCGTCGACGTCGTCGTCGACAACGTGGGCACGTTGACGTTCGAGCGGTCCCTACGGTCCCTGGCTCGCGGAGGCCGCCTCGTCACCAACGGCTCCACGACGGGCCGGACGGCGGACGTGCACCTCGCGACGGTCTTCTGGCGCCAGCTCGAGGTGATCGGTTCGACCATGAACGACCACAGGGAGTTCGCCGACGCCCTGCAGCTCGTGGGCAGCGGCGCGGTCGAGGTCCCGATCGACGCGACGTTCGGCTTCGAGGAGTTCCCCGCCGCGCTCGAACGCCTCGACGCAGGGCGTCAGCTCGGGAAGATCGTGCTCACGCGCTGACGGTCTTGGGTCCGTCAGCGTCGACCGAAGGCGTCAGCCTCGCGGTGCTCGGGGGGGTTCCCGAAGACGCGCCGACACCACGCCGCGGCGGCCGCCACCAGGAGCCCTTCGAGGAACAGAGCCCACACCGGCGCGAGCGACGAGAGGCCGTCGGCATCGCTCCCCTGCCAACCGTCGAGCTCACCGAAGAGCGATCCTCCCGCGTCACGGGCGAACAGATCGACGGCGAGCGCGACGATCGCCACACCGAGGATCGTGACGATCACCACGATCGATCGCGGACGGCCATGCAGGAGCACGAGACCGGCGACGAGCGAGACCCCGCCGAGGGCCGCAGCCATCGCGGCGGTCGGGGTGAACGAGGCGAAGCCCCACGAGGTCGCGTCCCACGTCGACCACGTGAGGAACGCGCCGAGCACGAACACGAGCGATCCGGTGCCGATGAGCATCCATCCCAGGACGCGGCGAGCCATCATCCGACGCTACACCCGGGACACGGGAACCTCGCCTGCCCCTCTGGGCGTCACACCGCGTGTCACACGCACACATCCCCGGGGCATGATCGGTCGATGCAGACCGCACGACCCGACCCGCGGGCCGGACACGAGAGGTGAGGCCGTGCCCGAAGAGCGCACCGACACGGAACTGCTGATCGCCTCGCGTACCGAGCCCGAGGCCTTCACCGAGCTCTACCGGCGTCACGCCGAGGACCTGCTGCGCTACTTCGCACGGCGCACGCTCGACCCAGAGACCGCGGCCGAGCTCACGGCGGAGACGTTCGCCGAGGCGTTCGCCTCGAGGGCGACGTATCGAGACCAGGGAGTGAACGGCGTGGCATGGCTCTACGGCATCGCGCGGCACCGGCTGGGGCGGTTCTTCCGCAGCGGCAAGGTCGACGCGGCGGCCCGTCGGAAGCTCGGCATGCCGGAGCGAGACCTGCCGCCCGAGGACTACGAGCGAATCGAGGACCTGATCGACTTCGTGCCGATCCGTCGAGCGTTGGTCGAGGCGCTCGAGACGCTCAGCCCCGACCAGCGCGAGGCGATGCGCCTGCGCGTGATCGACGGCCTGGGGTACGCCGAGGTCGCCGAGCGCCTGAAGTGCACCGAACAGAGCGCCCGGCAGCGGGTGAGCCGGGGGCTGAGGAAGATCGCGCTGTTGCTGCAGGAGCGGGGGATGCAGCTCACCACGGAGGTGGAGGCATGAACACGGACATCCACTCGCTCCAGCTGCTGGAACGAGACCTCGAGGAGGTCGCCGCGAGCGAGCGCGAGCGGATCGCCTCGGTCGACCAGGCGCTCGACGGTGGCGCCGGCGGGCCGCGCCGCCTTCCTCGGCGCGGACGCGGCGGCGGTCACGCGTGGGGCGGAATCGCGGCGGCGTTGGTCGCCGTGCTCGTGCTGGCCGGCGGTATCGGCTTCCTGTCGCAGGGTGGCGGCGACGACGAGGCTACGTCCGGCGCCGGCGACTCGGGCTCTTTCCAAGAGGTAGGCGGCGCGGTGTCGGGTGGCGGCACCGGTTCGAAAGCCGATCTGCCGCAGGCCACTCCCGCTCCCGCTCCCGGGACGGAACGGGGGAACCTGTCGGAGGAAGCCGCTTTCGAGGGGTTCGCCGCAGATCAGGCAGCGCCGGGGGTCGGCTCGGGCGGACGAAACCTTCAGGGCATCGGGGCGGTACCCGAGCAACAGGGCGACCTCACCAAGATCATCCGGGACGGCCGCATCGGCATCGTGATCGCCGACGGCTCGTTCTCCAAGGGTGTTGCCGGCGTGACCCAGATCGCCCGCCGCAACGGCGGATTCGTGCTCGAGTCGAGCTCGCGCGACGAGCGGAGCGGGGCGCTGACGCTTCGTGTGCCGGCCAAGCGTTTCGACGACACGATGCTGGCGCTGCGCGCCCTCTCCGGTCAGCTCGACGGCGAGGTCGAGTTCCAGGACATCACGGGGCAGGACGTGACGGCCGAGTTCATCGACCTGCAGGCGCGCCTCGACATCCTGAAGGACCGACGGGAACTGCTGCTCGACATCCAGGCCGACGCGACGTCGACGTCGGAGATCCTGCGGCTGGCGGCGTTGATCGACGACGTGCAGCTGCAGATCGAGAACATCCAGGGCCGGCTGAACTTCCTGAAGGACCAGGTCGCCGAGGCGACGATCAAGGTCGAGGTGCGCGAGCGCGACGTGCAGCGCGAGGACCCGGGTCCCGATCCCGAGAACCCGAGCCTCACCGAGTCGTTCGAGCTGGCGGTGCAGGGGTTCCTGCGCATCGTCGGCGCGGTCGTCGTCGGGCTCGGTTACCTGATCCCGCTCGGCGTGATCGCGCTGATCGGCTGGGGTGTGGTCAGGCTGGTGCGGCGTCGCGATCGCGGAGCCAGCTGAGCGCCCGGAAGCGCTCGGCCGCCGCCGAGGCCACGTGCGCGTCTTCCCCCGCGCGACCCTCGGTGGCGCCGAACCAGGCGTCGGCCTCGAGCCAGGCCGCCTCGATGCGATCGTCGGGACGCAGGCGGCCTTGGGCGCGGAACGCGTCGACCGACCCGTAGCGCGTGACGGCCTGGTCGAGACGCTGCTGCTCGAACTCCAGCCCGTACTGCGGCATCTCCTCGAGGTGCTCGAGGGCCCAGAGCAGAGTGCCCAGGGCCTCCTTGCGCCACATCGCGTCGGCGACGGCCTCGCGCGGCCAGGAGCCCGACGAGCCCTCGAACAGCCGGCGCTCGGCAACGGTCACGGCCGGCCACACACCCTCGCGCTCGAGCCATGCGTCGGTCTCGCGACGCGCCGCCTCGGCCTGCCGGATGCGACCCGGGTCACCATCGGTCTCGGCCACCACGTATTCGATCGTGCCTCGGCGCACGAACGCGTAGAGCACGAGGGCTCGGTCGCTGACCTCGCCGGCGGAGGGTCTGGTCATCGAAGGGACGGTTCTCACATCTCGCGGCGGCCGTCGAGGGCCTGGGAGAGCGTGACCTCGTCGGCGTACTCGAGATCACCGCCGACCGGCAGGCCGCTCGCGAGCCGCGTGACCCGTACCCCCAACGGCTTCAACAGCGCCGCGACGTACATCGCGGTCGCGTTCCCTTCGAGGTTGGGGTTCGTCGCGAGGATCACCTCGGTCACGTGGTCACGATCGACGCGGTCGAGCAGCTCCTGCACGCGCAGATCGTCGGGGCCGACGCCGTCGAGCGGGCTGATCGCCCCGCCCAGGATGTGGAAGCGCCCCTTGATCAGCGCCGCCTTCTCGATCGTGGCGGCATCCTTGGGCTCCTCGACCACGCAGAGCAACGTGCGGTCGCGGGACTCGTCGCGGCAGATGCGGCAGAGATCGCCTTCGGCGACGTTGCCGCACTCGCGGCAGAACGCGATACGGTCCTTCGCCTGTACGATCGCGGCCGCGAGGCGCTTCGCGTCGGCAGGGTCGGCCTTCACGAGCCAGAACGCGAGCCGCTGCGCCGACTTCGGCCCCACGCCGGGAAGCCTCGCCAGCTCGTCGATCAGATCTTGGATCGGGCCCTCGTACACGGCTACTCCGCCGGCTCCGTCTCAGCGGCGACCTGGGCGCCGAGCATCTCTTGGACCCGCCGGAGGGCCTCGGCTTCGTCGACGACCTCGTCCTCGTCGACGATCTCGACGGTGGCCGGACCTCCGGCGTCACGGACCTCCCGCACGACGCACACGATGTCGGGCCTGACGCCGAACAGGTCCCCCAACGCCGCCTGCAGCTCCGGCTTCTTCCCCTCGACCTTCTGCGGTCCCACCTTGCGGTCGGGCGGGAACGCGAGCTCGAGCGTCGAGCCGTCGTAGCTGGCGACCGTCGCCGACTCGAGGATCGCCGCGAGGATCATCTGTCGGTTCGCGGAGAGATGCTCGAGCAAGGACTGCCACGAGCGACGCAGCAGGGCGACGTCGACGCTGCCGGCATCGGCTGCATGCGGCACGGGCATCTGGACCGTGGGTTCCTCGGGTGTGTCGGTGCCGCCGGCGGTGGTCGCCGAAGGGGCCTCGTTCGGCTCCGGGGCGGCCGGCGCTCGATCGCCGTCGTCCGGGGGTTCGCTCGCCTCCACGGACACGACCGGGACCGGTGGTTCGATCGGGGCGATCGGTTCGACGTCGTCGGCGGGGCCCTTCGGTGTCGGACCATGAGCGACGTCGGCCGTGGTCGGCACCACGGCCCCGGGGTCGAGGTTGGCGAGACGCTCGAGGCGCTCGAGGCGCGTGAGCAGGGCCGCGGGGTCGTCGTCGGTCTCGGGCATCGTCGATCGCACGAGCGCGAGCTCGAGCGACAGACGGGGGGAGGTCGTCCACCGCATGTCGTTCTGGGCAGCCAGCAGTAGCGCCAGCACCCGGGCGAGCTCGGCGGGCGAGAACTTCTCCGCCTGGATGCGCAGCGTCTCGTACGCGTCGTCGGGCACGTCGACGAGGTCGGTCTGGCCGGGGGCGGTCTTCACGAGGAGCAGGTTGCGGTAGTGCGCGAGCGACTCGGCGGTGACGTTGCGAAGGTCCTGGCCGTCCTGCACCAGTCGTCCGACGATCTCGAAGACCCCTTTCGCGTCGCCGATCGCCACCGAGTCGGCCAGCTCGTGCTGCACCTCGCCCCGGGGAGCCCCCAGCAGCGTGCGCACCACGTCGTCGTCGATCGTGGCCCCGCCGAGCACGCCGGCCTGATCGAGCAGCGAGAGCGCATCACGAGCGGAGCCCTCGGCCTGGCGTGCGATCGCGTGGGCCGCGGACGGCTCGATGGTCTGCCCCTCGGCATGGGCCACCGCGACGAGGTGGGCCGCGAGGTCGTCCATCGTCAGACGACGGAAGTCGAACCGCTGGCAGCGCCCCACGATCGTGGCCGGCATCTTGTGCGGCTCGGTGGTGGCGAGCACGAACCGCACGCCTGGTGGGGGTTCCTCGAAGACCTTCAGCAAGGCATCGAATGCCTCGCGCGATAAGCGTTGCGCCTCGTCGATGATGTAGACCTTCTCGCGACCCTGCACCGGCGCCGTCGGCGCCTTCTCGCGAAGCTCGCGCGCGTCCTCGACGCCGCCGTGGCTGGCGGCATCGATCTCGACGACGTCGAGGTGGGAGCCGTCGCGTACCGCGACGCACTGCGAGCAGGTGCCGCACGGCTCCGCCGTCGGCCCCTGCTCGCAGTTGACCATCTTGGCCAGGATGCGAGCGGTCGACGTCTTGCCCGTGCCACGCGGCCCGCAGAACAGGAACGCGTGGTGCAGGCGACCCTCACGGATCGCGCCGGTGAGCGCACGCACGACGTGGTCCTGACCGAGCACCTCGGCGGGCGTCTGAGGCCGGTACCTGCGGTACAGGGCCTGGTGCTGCGTCTCCTCCGCCACGTGCCTCCTACCCTCCACGCCGGCCGCTCCCCGCCGGGCCACCGGATCGTTCCGCCATCACGCCCCCCCGCAGGAGGGAGAAAGGTGGCCGTGCACCCGCCTTCGACCACGGATGACTCGGTCGCTACCTGGAACGGCAGCTCCAGCCAGGCGTCCCTGCGGCACCCACCGGCTTCCGCTTACGGCTGCTTCCTTCCGGACCTGACCGGGTTCGCGGGCCGATGTCGCGCAGGACCCGACCTTCAACGCTCCGTTCCGAGGGCTGCCCCGGACCTTCCGGGCCTCGGGCGGGGATTCAGCCCCGCTGAAGCGGATCGCGGGTACAGGGCACCGCTAGCTCCCCGCCTAGCACGGCCAGGGGCAGTATACGTGGGGGGTCCGACGAGCGGAGGCGGGCGATGGACGACGTGGTGCGAGCCGGGCTGTGGGGATTCCTGGCCGCCTCTGCCCTGCCGCTCGGCGCCCTCTTCGCGATACGCTTCACGCTCTCGACGCGCACGGTGGGCGCGATCATGGCCTTCGGCGCCGGGACGTTGATCACGGCGGTGACGTTCGAGCTGGTCGATCAGGCGTTCGAGCGGGCGGATCTCTGGCCGGTCGTGCTGGGGTTGGGCCTCGGCGCCGCCTCCTTCACCGTCGGTGACGCGATCCTGGTGAGCTCCGGTGGTCGACGACATCGTGGACGGAGCACCGCGCCGGTCCCCCAGCAGGGAGACGGCGGCCTGCCGATCGCCCTCGGTGCCGTGCTCGACGGCTTCCCGGAGTCGCTCGTGCTCGGCATCTCGCTCGCGAGCGGCGGGGCGGTGAGCCTCACGTTCCTCATCGCCGTCTTCGTCTCGAACGTGCCGGAATCGTTGGCGTCGACGCGCGGCATGCTCGAGACCGGCTACCGACGAGGTCCCGTGCTGGGGCTCTGGCTCGCGGTCGCTCTCCTCAGCGGGATCGTCGCCGCCTTCGGCGCGTCCCTCGACAGGCTCGACCAAGGTGTCGTGGCGATCGTGCAGTCCTTCGCTGCCGGCGCATTGCTCGCCCTGATCGCCGACTCGCTGCTGCCGGAGGCGTACCGGGACTCGGGGCTGCGGACCGGTCTGTTCGTCGTGCTCGGGTTCGCGCTCGCGTTCGCTCTCACCGCCCTCGACTGACGGGGAACGCCCTTCGCCCGCGGTACCCTGGGAGCCCCATGCCCTCGTCGGCAACCCTCCGTAGACGTTCGATGCTGGTCACCGTGGTCGTCCTCGTGGCGATCGGCGGTGCTGCCCTCGTGTGGCCGAGCTCCGGCGGGTCGAGCCCCGCCGCGCCGCCAGCCGCGGCGGCGGCCGACCCGTCGACCGTGACCCCTGCGCCGTCGGACGCTGAGACGGCCGCGCCGGACCGACTGGCCCGCCGGGTCTGCGAGGCCGTGCCGAGAGAGGTGCTGGTACGCACCGTCAACGGCACCCACCTCGTGCGGAGTGGTGACCTGCAGATGATCACTCCGTACCCGGACTACGTCTCGTCCGGGCTCACGCACGCGACCCCGTTCGACCACACACAGGAGGTGCCGCTGCTGCTGTACGGACCGGGCATCGTGAGGGCCGGCGTCTACGAGGAGCCGGCGACGCTCACCGACGTGTCGCAGACCGCCGCGTCGATGCTGGAATTCGACGGGTTCACGGCCCCTGACGGCCGGGCACTCGACGAAGCGCTTCTGCCCGTCGACCAGCGGACGCCGCCGAAGCTGCTCGTCACGATGGTGTGGGATTCCGCCGGGGTCGACCTGCTCGAGCGGTGGCCTCGGTCGTGGCCGTACCTGCGGCAGCTGGCACGGCGAGGTGCGTGGTTCACGGACGCGCAGCTGAACTCGGCACCCGCGAACACCCCCCCGAGCCACGCCACGATCGGCACCGGCGCCTACCCCCGTCACCATGGCTTCGCCGACGAGTACATCTGGATCAACGGGTCGCTGCAGAAGCCGAACGCCGAAGGCCCGACCTTCATGAAACTGCCGACCTTGGCCGACGCCTACGACCTCGCGATGGGCAACGAGCCGATCGTCGGCGCGGCGGCGAGCCTCTCGGCGCACCTGATGATGATGGGCCACGGGCTCGCGTGGCACGGCGGGGACGACGACATCGCGGTCGCTCGTGAGGTGCAAGGCGCGGCGACCGGCGGCGACGACACCGCGAACGAATGGGGCCTCACCGACGGCATGCGGCCGTACTACCGCATGCCCGATTGGGTGAACGACGACTCGATCGACGCGTCGTTCGAGCAGGCGAAGACCGCGCTCGACCAGCGCGACGGCAGCCTCGACGGCCTCTGGCGCGGCCTCTCGATCGAGCAGATGGCCGACGGCTTCAACACGCCGGCACGATCTCCGTACCAGACCACCCTGTTCGAGGAGCTCGTGAAGCGGGAGGACTTCGGACGCGACCGCGTGCCCGATCTGCTCTACCTGAACTACAAGATCATCGACACGATGGGCCATCAGTTCTCGGCCGACGGCGAGGAGATGACCGACGGCCTCGAGATCCAGGACGCGGAGCTTCGCCGGTTCGTGCGGTTCCTCGACGAGGAGGTCGGCCGCGGCGAGTGGGCGATGATCCTGACCGCCGATCACGGCATGCAGCGCGACCCGGCCGCGATCGGGGCATTCCTGATCGACATCGAACGGGTGAGCGCCGCGGTCGAGGCCGCGTTCGGCGGCACGGAGTTCCGGCCCGTGATCTTGAAGGCGCGACCGACGCAGATGTGGCTCGACGAGAAGTTGCTCGAGCGCGAGGGTTACACGGTGGAGCAGGTGGCGGACTTCGTCGCCGGCCTCACGCAGTCCGAGGTCGCGACCACTGCGGGTACCCAGCCCGGCGAGGCGAACGATCCGGCGTTCCAAGCGGTCTTCCCGACCTCGACGATCGAGCAGCTGCCCTGTCTGCCCGCGTCGATGCGCGCCTGATAGCGGCCGGCACGGAACCCGTCGACGGTTCCGAGCGGCTGCTCACGGGAGCCGGGCGGCCTCGGCGTCGATGTCGACGCCGGCGGCACCGCGGACCCATACCTCCCACTCGGACACCGCCTCGAAGCCGAGTCGCTCGTACATCGACCGTGCCTCGTCGCTCGGGTGCAGCCAGGCGAGGTCGGCGCCGGGGAACGCGCGCGCCGCGCACACGGTCAAAGCCGATCCCAGCCCTTCTCCCCGCGCAGCCGGCACCACACCGACTCCCATCACACCGGTCGTGTCTCGATCGCGATACGCGGAGGCGATGCCGGCCGGCTCGGTCCCGCGCCACGCGACGAACATCACCGCGTCAGCCGCCCCGAGGGCGGTGGCCCCGTAGAAGGCCCGGCCGATCGCGGGGTCGTCGCCGAACGCGAGGACCCCGACCTGCACGAGGGCCTCCGCATCCTCGGGGCCCTCGACCTCGCGGATCACGACCCCGTCGGGTATCGATACGTCGGGCAGCGCCCGGGGATCGGCCACCATGCCGGGTCGCTCGATGATGCGCGTGAGGCCCATGGAGCGGACCGCCGCATCCACCGTCGGGTGACGCCCGGCCTGCAGATCGATGCCGAACTGCAGGCCCCTGCGCGCGAACTCGGCCTCGGCGGCGTCGAACGCAGCCCGCGCGTCGCGCGGTTCCGATCCGACGATGACCGAGCTGAGCGCGGGATCGGCGAGGTTCGCCAAGGCGAGCACGAGCCCGTCGATCTCGAGCACCTCGGCCCCCGCGACGTTCGCCCTGCGAGCGCGCTCGGCGACGACGAGTCCGTGTGCGAGTCGTTCGGCCGGCTGCACGGTCCGAGTCTGCCAGGATCGCCGACACGACGCCGGAGCGGATCAAGCCGTCGATAGGCTCGTGCGCATGAAGGTCGGGGCCGTGATCGTGGACTTCGACGGCACCGCGTGCCTGCACGACGTGGCCGAGCACCTGCTCGAGGCGTTCGCCGTGGGGGACTGGCGCTCGCTCGACGAGGGCTGGGAACGGGGCGAGCTCGGGTCGCAGGACGTCGTCGCGGCGCAAAGCGCGATGCTCGCCGCCGACCGCGTGACGCTCCTCGACCACGTGCGGGTGCACTGCCCGATGGACCCCACGTTCGCACCCTTCGTGACCTGGGCGCAGGAGCAGGGCATCGAGGTCGCCCTCGCCTCCGACGGGTTCGGCTTCTACATCGAGCCGTCGCTCGCGGCCGCAGGCGTGCCGCCGGTCCCCGTGATCACGAACGAGCAGATCTGGAGCGACGACCGCCCCGGTGGCCTTCGCTTCGTCAACCGGCACCCGGAGTGCCTCGGGTGTGGCACGTGCAAGATGCAGGCCGTGCGTTCGCGCCGGGGCGCGGACACCGCCGTGGCGTTCGTCGGCGAGGGCTCCAGCGACCGATATGGAGCCCTTTACGCCGACGTGACCTTCGCGAAGCTCGGATTGGTCGCACACTGCGAGCGCGACGGCGTGCCGTTCGTGCCGTGGACCGACTTCGACGACGTCCGTCGATGGCTCGAGAGCGCCGAACCGCTCCCAGGGCCCGTCTCCCCCGAGCGTTGCCCCGGCTGGACCGTACCCTGAACGCCATGCACCCGATCGACCTTCCCGAGGGCTACATCGCGCGACCGTCGACGCCCGGCGATCTCGAGGCGACGTTCCAACTCGTCGCTGCTGCCGAGGAACACGACGACGGAGCGGCCGAGATCGCGCTGAGCGACATCGCGGCCGAATGGGAGCGACCGGACTTCGACCTCGAGACGATGTCGATCGCCGTCTGGCGCGAAGAGGAGCTCGCTGCCTCCGGCGACGTCTTCATGGGACGGGCCGAGGTCGACGTCGCACCCGCCCATCGTGGCCGTGGACTCGGATCGGCGCTGCTTCCGTGGACGTGGGCCGTCGCACGAGCCGACGGCAGGAACTCCGTCGGGCAGACGGTGTCGGACAAGCGCACCGACGCCGTGGCCCTGTTCACCGAGCACGGGTACGAGGTCGGCCATACCGCGTGGGCGCTGCGCATCGATCTCGACGACGAGCCGCCGCTGACGCCCTCGTTGCCTGAGGGGCTCGCGTTCCGCGACTTTCGCCCCGGCGAGGACGACCGCAGGATCTTCGAGGTGATCGACGTCGCGTTCGACGAGTGGGACGATCGCGAGTCCCACGGGTTCGACAACTGGGCGCCGGCGTTCCTGCACCGCGACGAGGTCGTACCCGGGCTCGTGCCGCTCGTGGTCGACGGCGACCGCATCGTGGGCGTGGCACTCAACTACCACTACGGGCTCGACGACGACGTGGAAGGCTGGACCCAGCAGCTCGCCGTCGACCGCGAGTATCGGGGCCGGGGGCTCGGTCGCGCCCTGCTCCAGGAGAGCTTCCGGCGGTTCCACGGCATGGGCTACCGGCGCGCGGGGCTGTCCACGGATTCACGCACGGGGGCGCTCGGGCTCTACGAACACGTCGGCATGCGGGTGCGATCGAGCTTCACGCGGTACACGAAGCAGCTCACCGACGACTGAGCAACGCCACGCGTGATCGGGCGGTGGCCGAGGGATTCGAACCCTCGAGGGAGTTGCCCCCCTACACGCTTTCCAGGCGTGTCCCTTCGGCCGCTCGGGCAGGCCACCGCGACGAGTCTAGCGAGCGGTCGGGGCGCGAAGCGCGGCCACCACCCCGTCGACCTGCCGATCGACGAACCGGACGTCGACCGCGCGCCCCTCGGCATTGAGGTGGTACCCGTCGTCCGCAAACCATTCCGAGTGGGCGTGGCTCTTCGACCACCAGCGGATCACGTGGACCTTGTCGTGGGCGCAGGCGCACGCGTTCAGGGGTCGTTGTTCGGCTCCTCCCAGGGGGCGCGGCACCGTGATCGTCACGAGGAACACGCGCCGCTTCGGGCCCGCGGAGCAAGGACGTCGGGAACGACCCGACGGATGAGCGGGGCACGATTTGCGCCGCTCCTCGACCCGTGGCAGAGTCGTTTCTCGACAGCGCACCTCTTGCCCGCAGAGAGGGTCGGACCGTGTCCAGGGGGATCCGCAGACGGTCGTCGTTCTTCGCGCTCGCGGTACTGGTCCTGACGGCCTTCGCCGTGCCGCAGGCGGCGGCTGCGGCCGTCTCGGGCGACTACCGTTTCCAGGGTTCGCTCGTGAGTTCCGTGGGAACTGCCCCCGACCTCGTCGAGATCGGGAAGGGCTCGAGTGCCTTCGCCGACGAGGACGTGCACGGAGACGTGCGTACGGTGCTCAAGTTCGCTCGAGGCACCGGGCTCAGCCTTTCGCCGGCGGCCGGCACCATCGACAGCCACGAGTACACGATCGAGGTCCTCTTCCGCTTCCGCCATCTCGATGGTTGGCGCAAGATCGTCGACTTCAAGAAGGGCTCGGACGACTCGGGGCTGTACACCCTGAGCGGGCATCTGAACTTCTACCCTGAGGCGACCGCCCCCGTGGCGACGGTGGACGTGAACACGTTCGCGCAGGTCGTGCTGACCCGCGACGCCTCGGGTGTGGTCGCGGGCTACGTCGACGGCATGCGGCAGTTCCGCTTCCGGGACACGCAGGACCTCGCGGTGATCGACGCCGAGGACACCCTCCGGTTCTTCAAGGACGACAGGGTCACGAACGGCAACGAGTACTCGGGCGGCGCGGTGTCGCGGATCCGGCTGTACGACGGTCCGCTCACCGCGGACGAGGTCGCCGCGCTCGCGTGCGGCGAGATCCCGAGCACGGTGTGCGGCACGGCCGGCGACGACGACATCGCCGGCACCGCGGCCGACGAGGTCATCCTCGCCGGCGCCGGTGACGACGCCGTCGACGGAGGCGGAGGGAACGATGTGATCGTGGGTCAGGGCGGGGACGATGTGATCGTCAGCACCGACGGTGACGATGTGCTGCTCGGCGGCCCCGGCATCGACTCCCTCTCGAGCGGCGCCGGTGACGACGTGCTCTGGGGAAGAGGAGACGCCGACCTCCTGTCGGGCGAGGCAGGTCGCGACCGCCTGCACGGTGATGCGGGCGCCGACGTCTTGAACGGTGGCGGTTCGAGGGACAGATGCTTCGGAGGCCCCGGACGCGACGAGTACCTGCGTTGCGAGCTGGAGCGAGACTAGCCCGTTCGCCGGCGTCGCGAACCGTCGTCACCGCATCGTGATGCGAACGAGTGCGCACCGACGGGTGCGCACTCGTTCGACACCCACTCGCGGAGGCGGCGTGATTTGAACACGCGAGGGGCGGTTTAGACCCCTAACCGCTTTCGAGGCGGTCCCGTTCGTCCGCTCCGGCACGCCTCCGTCGACGAGTCTAGCAACGCGCGTCTCGCGGTTCCGTGACATCATCGCGACGGGAGCCGGGTGTCGGAGCCGGGCCTGAGGAAGCCGGAGGCGCTGCGTGGACGCGAAGGACCTCGAGGCCGTGCCCCTGTTCGCGGGGTTGTCGAAGAGGGAGCGCCAGCACGTGGCGAGCTACGCCGACGTCGTGGACCTGCCCACCGGTTACCACCTCTGCGATCAGGGCGCGTTCGCGCACGAGTTCTTCGTGCTCCTCGAGGGCGACGTCGAGGTCACCCAGGACGGCCGGCACCTCACCGACCTCGGGCCGGGCGACTTCTTCGGCGAGGTCGCGCTGATCGAGGGGGACCGGCGCACCGCGAGCGTCGTCGCCTCGACCCCGATCACGGCGATCGTGATGCACCAGCGGGACTTCGATTCGATGCAGCGGGAACTCCCGCACGTGGCCGAGAAGATCCACGAGGCCGTGCACGCCCGGTCGCCTCGTCACCACGACGACTGATCTGCGAGGCCGCCGCGACGCTCCCGGAAGAACGCGCGCAGCACCTCGCCGCACGCGTCGCCGAGCACGCCGGACGTCAGCTCCACGCGGTGGTTGAGGCGCGGGTCGCGCACGAGGTCACCGAGCGAGCCGGCGAACCCCGCCTTGGGATCTCGGGCGCCGAAGACCACCCGATCGATCCGCGCCAGCACGATCGCACCGGCGCACATCGCACACGGCTCGAGGGTCACTATGAGCGTGCACCCGTCGAGGCGCCACGACCCGGTGCGACGGGCGGCCTCACGCAGCACGAGCATCTCCGCGTGGGCGGTCGGGTCGCTCAGCCGTTCCCGGGCGTTGCCCGCCGCCGCGATCACGGCGCCGCCACGCACGATCACGGCACCCACGGGGACATCGCCGGAGGCCACGCACGACCGCGCCTCGTCGAGCGCCAGCCGCATCGCGGCCTCGTCGTCGAGGTAACTACTCTGAACCATACTAGTAGCGGTCGATCTCGTGCAGCCGCTCGTCGTCGATGCCGAAGTGGTGCGCGATCTCGTGCACGACGGTCTCGCCGATCACGCGCTTGAGGGCCGCATCGTCGTTCCCGGCTTCTGAGGCGATCGGCACCGCGAACAGGGTGATGCGATCGGGCAACACGCCCGTGTAGTCGCTGCCCCGCTCGGTCAGCGGGATACCCTCGTAGAGCCCGAGCGTGTCGGGATCGACGTCGTCGGGGGGATGGTCGTCGACCAGCACCTCGACGTTGTCCAGGGCGCGGTGCACCCACTCGGGCAGCGCATCGAGCGCGTCGGCGACCAGAGCCATGAAGCGTTCCTGGTCGGGCGGCGTGCGACCTGACGGCAGGCGGTCGGGCGACATGCGACCTGACGACATGCAGGTAGCCTACGCGCATGCCCGGTGGGCTCCTCACCGACCTGTACGAGCTCAACATGGCGGCCAGCTACCTGCGCCGCGACATGGACGGGCTCGCGACGTTCAGCCTCTACGTACGGGGACTCCCGAAGGCGCGAGGGTTCCTGGTCGCGGCCGGCCTCGAGTCCTGCCTGGACTTCCTGGAGTCGTTCTCGTTCACCGACGACGACCTGGTCGCGCTCGGTGCGATGGGGTTCGACGATCGGGCGCTCGAGGACTTCTCGACCCTGCGGTTCGAGGGAGAGGTCTGGGCGGTGCCGGAGGGGCGCATCGTGCATTCCGAGGAACCGATGCTCGAAGTGACGGCACCGGTCGCGATCGCTCAGGTCGTCGAGACCGTGCTCCTGAACCAGATCACGCTGCACACGACCCTCGCGTCGAAGGCCGCCCGTTACGTGCTCGCGGCCGAGGGACGCCAGCTCGTCGACTTCGCCTTCCGGCGCACGCACGGGGTGGAGGCCGCGATGGCGATCGCGAGGGCGAGCGCTCTCGTGGGGTTCGCCGCCACGTCGAACGTCGAGGCGGCTCGCCGCTACGAGCTCGCTGTGGCGGGCACGATGGCGCACTCGTTCATCGAGGCGTTCCCGACCGAGGGCGAGGCGTTCCGCGCATTCGCCGAGGACCACCCGAGCCGGACGACGTTCCTCGTCGACACGTACGACACGTTGGGAGGCGTGCGTGCGGCGATCGACACGATCCGGGAACTCGGGCTCGAGGACGCCCTGGGCGTCCGGCTCGACAGTGGCGACCTCGACGTCCTCGCTCGAGGTGCCCGGGCGCTGCTCGACGGGGCCGGCCTGCCCGAAGCGCGCATCTTCGCCAGCGGCGGCCTCGACGAGCTCGAGGTGCACGAGCTCGTGCGCGCCGGCGCGCCGGTCGACGCGTTCGGGATCGGCACGCAGATGGGCGTGTCCGCCGACGCGCCCTACGTCGACTCGGTCTACAAGCTCGTCGAATACGACGGTCGCGCCGTCATGAAGCTCTCGTCGGAGAAGGTGAGCCCACCCGGCCGCAAGCAGGTGTGGCGGCGCCCCGACGGTGCGAACGGCGACGTGCTCTCGTTGCGAGACGAGGAAGCCCCCGACGGCACCGAGCCGATGCTCACACCTTTGATGCGGGAGGGACGCCGTCTCGAGCCCTCGCCGACGATCGCCGAGGCCCGCGCTCGGTTCGAGACCGACCTGGCCCTCGTGCCGCAGAAGGCGCGGCGGCTCACGCATCCGGAGCACGTGAGGGTGAGACACAGCGAGGCCCTGCGTTCGCTCACCGATCGCACCCGCGACGAGGCCGAGCGACGGGCGGGGGTCACGGGATGAGCGACCGGCCCGCCCCCCGGCCCCCGGACGTCGCGGAGCGACGGCGTCGCTGGCCCTGGATCGTCGGCATCTCGCTCGTCGTGCTCGTGGCCCTGTTCTACCTGGGCGGCGGGTGGTACTTCTCCAACGTGCTCGACGAACGCGCGCTCGACGCGGCGGCGATCCGCGCGGCGACCGAGCAACTCGAACCCAATGTGGAGGTCGTGGAGCTGTCCGACGCCGACGGGGTCGCCGCCTCGATCACGCTGCGTCCCCTGGTCGACGATCTGGGGGTGGCCGCGGAAGGGGTTCAGGGGCTGCGGTGGGCCGATGGGTACGGTCGCCTCGAGCCCACGGAGACGGCCGACGGCGAGACGCTCGACCGCCGCTTCGCCCTGATCCAGGGCGATCTGCCGCTGCCCGGCACGCCCGCCGAGCTCGACGTTCGCGCGTTCCCGATGGATCCAGCCGAGTCCGGCCTGGGGATCCGGTCGCTCACGGTCCCCGGTCGGTTGGGCGACTACCCGGCGTGGCTCGGCGCGGCCGACGGCCCGACGTGGGCGATCGTCGTGCACGGGAACTCGCTGTCACCGGCCGACGGGCTGCGCATCGTGCCGATCCTCACCGAGGCCGGGCTCCCCACTCTCGTGGCGACCTATCGCAACGACCCCGGCGCGCCCGAGGACCCGAGCGGCAAGCTCCGGTACGGCCTCACCGAGTGGCAGGATCTGGAAGCGATGGTTCGGTACGCCCTCGGGCAGGGGTCCGACGGCGTCGTGCTCGGCGGCTACTCGATGGGCGGCGGCGTCGTGATGGCCTTCCTGCAGCGCTCGTCGCTCGCCGAGGAGGTGCGCGCGGTGATCCTCGACGCGCCGATGCTCGACTTCTCGACGACGGTCGACGACAACGCCTCACGCGAGACGCTTCCGCTGATCGGCCTGCCCCTGCCGCAGTCGCTCACCTCGGTCGCGAAATGGATGGCCGACCTGCGGTTCGACGTCGATTGGCCCCAGCTCGACTACCTCGCGGACACGAGCCGCTACGACGTGCCGTTCCTGATCTTCCACGGCACCGACGACACGACCGTTCCGATCGGGACGAGCCGTACGTTCGCGGGCCTGCTGCCCGAGCTGGTGCACCTGATCGAGTGCGAGGGGGCCGAACACATCGGCTGCTGGAACCTCGATCCCGAAAGCTACGGCGCCTCGGTGCAGGCGTTCGTGGACGGGGTCTAGGTCGAACACCGGTTGTGCCACGAGCCCCGCGACCCGTAGGGTTCCGCGAGACACCCGAACCGATCCCCCCGGGGGAGGGCGCACATGAAGACCGCGATCCGTCTCACGATCATCGCCGCGTTGGTGCTCGTCGTCGTTCAGCCCGCCGCCTCTGTGTTCATCAACCCCGACCTCGTGAAGGGCACCTCGCTGTTCGAGGGGTTCGGTGCGGGGACGCACATCGGCACCCGTCGCCTCTTCGCGTGGTCGAACGAATCGGGTCGAGGGGGGAACGGGCTCGTGGCGTTCGCGGAGACGAACGGAGGAACCCTCACCCTCATCAACGCACGGCGGACCGAGGCGTTCGTCGGCGGATTCGATCAAGGCACGGATCGGGTCGTCTACCAGCAGGTTCGGCGGGGCGAGAGCGACCTGTTCCTGTTCGACATCGGCGCTCGCGAGCGCACGGCCCTGCGCGCGCTGAACGACGGGCACTGGCAGTGGAACCCGTCGATCGACACGCACCGGGGGACCACGTGGTTCGCCTACGGCGTCAACCGCTTCGGCAGTCCCGCGGCGAAGTGGAAGTTCTATCTCCACAACGGCGAGACGGGCGAGCGGATCCTGCTCGACGAGACGACCAACCGATGCGGGTGTCTCTTCCCTGGCACGATCGCGTATCCGTGGGTGACCTGGGCGGTGGGTGACGACGCGACCGCATGGCGCTACGACATCAGGACGGGCGAGCGCACTCCCCTGCTGCCGACCGATCGCGACGAGTACGGCGTCGCGGTCACGCCGGACGGCACGGCCTACGTCGCGCAGGGCGGCGATCGATGCGGGTCCAACTCGGAGCTCTACCGAGTCGATCCGGACGGCACCCCGTTCCTGCTCCACGAGTTCGCAGAGGGCCGAGAGGGAACGAACCTCAGCGTCGACACCACCGGCCCTCGGGATCGGCTGTACTTCGACCGTCGATCGTGCCGGGCCGGGTCCTCAGACATCCTGCGGCTGCGACGGGCGGAGTCGATCGGCGAGCCGGCCGTGCCGGCGCGTGGGGCCGGCGGCCCCGCGGTGGGTGCGGTCAAGCGGTCGGGAGCCAGCTCGGGCGCGTCGCCTCGAACGCGCTGATCTCCTCCTCGTTGCGCAGCGAGAGCCCGATGTCGTCGAGGCCCTCGACGAGCCGCCAGTGCGTGAACTCGTCGATGTCGAACGTCTCGTCGAGCCCCGGGGCCCGCACGGCGCGGGCGGGCAGGTCGATGACGATGCGCGTGGTCGGATCGTCGAGCACCGCGTCCATCAGCGCGCGCGCCGACTCGGCCCGCAGCTCCACCGGCAGCAGGCCGATCTTGAAGCAGTTGTTGCGGAAGATGTCGGCGAAGCTCGGGGCGATCACAGCCCGGAACCCGTAGTCCTCGAGCGCCCACGGCGCGTGCTCGCGACTCGAGCCGCTGCCGAAGTTCGCGCCTGCGATCAGGATGCTCGCGCCTCGGTACCGCTCGTCATTCAGAACGAAGTCCGGGTCCTTGCGCCACTCGTCGAACAGGAACGGTCCGAACCCGGTGCGCTCGATGCGCTTCAGGTACTGCGCGGGGATGATCTGGTCGGTATCGACGTCGGAACGATCGAGCGGCACCGCGGTGCCCTCGATCACGGCGATCGGCTCCACGTCAGACCACCGCCTTGGGCGGCAGCTCGTCGGGCGTGCCGAATCGCCCGAGCACGGCCGTCGCGGCGGCGACGGCGGGGCTCACGAGGTGCGTTCGCCCGCCCTTGCCCTGGCGCCCTTCGAAGTTCCGGTTGCTCGTGCTCGCGCTGCGGTCCCCCGGCTGCAGGATGTCGGGGTTCATGCCCAGGCACATCGAGCACCCTGCGCCCCGCCAGTCGAACCCCGCGTCGGTGAATACGCGATCGAGCCCCTCGGCCTCGGCCTGCAGCTTCACGGCCACGCTGCCGGGCACAACCAGCGCGCGCAGGTCGGGGGCGACCCTGCGCCCGCCCACGATGTCCGCGGCGAGCCGCAGGTCTTCGATGCGCGAGTTCGTGCACGAACCGAGGAAGATCGTGTCAGGCCGGATCTCCCGCATGGGGGTTCCGGGCCGCAGATCCATGTACGTGAGCGCACGGGCGGCCGCGTCTCGCTTCGACGGTTCGTCGAAGTCGTCGGGTTCGGGCACGGCCTCGTCGATCGTGACCGACTGGGCCGGGTTGGTTCCCCAGCTCACGTAGGGCTTCAGCTCGGCGGCATCGACCTGGACCTCGGCATCGAACATCGCGTCGGGGTCGCTCGGCAGGGTCCGCCATGAGTCGAGCGCGGCTTCCCAGTCGGCCCCCTTGGGCGCGTGCGGCCGGCCCTCGACGTAGGCGAAGGTCGTGTCGTCGGGTGCGACCATGCCGGCGCGGGCGCCGCCCTCGATCGACATATTGCAGATCGTCATGCGCCCTTCCATCGACAGGGCGCGGATCGCGGACCCGCGGTACTCGAGCACGTGGCCGACGCCGCCCCCCGTCCCGATGCGGTTGATGATGCCGAGGATGATGTCCTTCGCGCTGACGCCCTCGGGCAGGTCGCCCTGCACCGTGATCGCCATCGTCTTCGCGGGAAGCTGCGGCAGGGTCTGGGTCGCGAGCACGTGCTCGACCTCGCTCGTACCGATGCCGAAGGCGAGGGCACCGAACGCGCCGTGGGTGGACGTGTGCGAGTCACCGCAGACGATCGTCATGCCGGGTTGCGTGTAGCCCATCTCGGGGCCGATCACGTGCACGATGCCCTGCCCGACGCCGCCCCACGGGTACAGGGTGATGCCGAACTCGTCGGCGTTGGTCTGCAGCGCCTGCATCTGGCGGGCGCTGGTCTCGTCGGTGACCGGTCCGTCGGTCGTCGGCACGTTGTGATCCATCGTGGCGACGGTGAGATCGGGGCGGCGGACGGTGCGTCCGTGCATGCGCAGGCTCTCGAAGGCCTGCGGGCTCGTCACCTCGTGCACGAGGTGCAGGTCGACGTAGAGCAGGTCGGGCTCGCTATCGGCGCGATGCACCACGTGCCGGTCCCACACCTTCTCGGCCAGCGTCTGGGCCACGATGCTCGACCTCCAAGCTCGATCCGGGTAGAGCGACGTCCCAAGGTTGTTCCACTATATGGAACTGTGATACCGATATATGGAACATGAAGATAACAGATGCCCACGGGACCCGCGAGATCGCCGAGTCCTCCGTCGGCGTCGTCGACAGAAGTATGGCCGTGATCGATGCCGTCCAGCACGGCGCGAGGACACACGCGGCCGTCGTGGCGGCGACCGGGCTCCCTCGGACGACCGCTCATCGTCTCCTCGGATCCCTCGAGCACCATGGGCTGATCGAGCACGCCGGGGGGCTGGGCTACCGACTCGGTCCCCGGTTGCTGCAGATCGCCGCCGCCTCGCTGCAAGAACCGTCGCTGCGCGCGGTGGCGCACCCCGCTCTGGAGCGTCTGGTCGAGACCACCGGCGAGAGCGCGCAGCTCTACGTTCGGTCGCTGGAGGGGCGGGTCTGCGTCGACGGCGTCGAGTCCTCGAGCGAGCTCCGCACCTTCGTTCCCGTCGGGGCCGAGCTGCCCATCTGGGTCGGTTCCGCCGGCAAGGTGTTCATGGCGTGGACCCCGGAACCGACGCGCAGCCAACTCGTCGGGCGCGCCCGACCCCTCACCGCGTCGACCCCGGTCGATGCACGGCTCCATCGACAGCTCGCCACGGCGCGGCGCCTGGGGTGGGCCTCGAGCGCCGGCGAACGTGAGGACGGAGTGGGCTCGGTGAGCGCGCCCGTGCTCGGTCACCACGATGAGCTCGTCGCGGTGGTCTCCATCTCGGGCCCGACATCGCGCGTCTCCCGGATCGACGCCCGGCGCTACGCCCCGGCCGTGACGGCCGCCGCCCGCGAGATCGAGGCCTCGCTCGGCGTGGCGCGGACCTGACGGCTTCCCGTAAGCTCGGGCGCACATGTCTCGCATTCAGGCTCTGCAACGCACTGTCGACGGCTGGCTCACGGGTCGTCGCGCGATCACGGCATCGGTCGCCTCCTTCAGCGCCGTCGCCCTGATCGCGGCGACCCCCGGATCGCCGTATCACCCGGTCCTGCCGGAGAGCCAGGGCAACGGTCCCATCGGCGTCCTCGCCGGCCTGCTGTTCCTGGACCGGCTGCCGCACGGCGTGCTGATCGTGATCGGGTTCGTCGCGATGATCGCGGCCGGAGTGGCCTTCCTGCTCGTGCTGTGGGCGGCCGAACGCGGCGACGTGTCCACGCGCACCGTCGTGTGGCTGGCGGTCGTCTATCACGTCGTCGTGCTGATGCTGCCCTTGCTGCTGTCGCGCGACGTGTTCAGCTACGCCTTCTACGGCCGGATCCTCAGTCGCTACGGCCAGAATCCGTACGTCAGCACGCCGGCGGACTTCCCAGCCAACGACATCTCCCGGTTCGTCTGGGACGGGTGGCGCGACACCCCGTCGGTCTACGGCCCCGTGTTCGTGTGGCTCGCCGCCGCCATCACCGCGGTGTTCCGGGGCCTGGTCGACGTCATCGAGGCGTTCCGCGCGGTCGCGGTCGCCGCCAGCCTGGGCTCGCTGTGGTTCGTGGTCCGGCTCGTCGGCCGGGTCCGGCCCCAGCGTCAGGCGTACGCGGCGGCGATGATCGGGCTGAACCCCGTCGTGCTGTTCCACACGGTCGGCGGCGGCCACGTCGACGTGCTCGTCATGCTCGCGGTCGCCGCAGCCGTCTACTTCGTGGCGACGCAGCGGGAGCTCACCGCCACCGTCGCGCTCACGGCAGGCGCCCTCGTGAAGATCTCGGCGGCGGTGCCCCTCGCCCTGCTGATCGCCTACGTCGTGACCCGCGCGGAGCCCTCTCGACGGTGGAAGGTCGCGGCGGCCCACATCGGGACCGCGCTGGGCATCGTGTTCATCGCCGTCGTGCCGTTCATGCAGCGATCGAACCCCACGCTCGGCATGGTCGAGCTCGTGCAGCACGGTTCCTGGATCGCGCCGCCCGCCTTGGTCGAGCGGGCCTTCGAGGCGGCGGGCACCGTGATCGCCGGCGACCTCGGTGGCACGGCCGGCATCGTGCTCGCCCGCCTCGGCATGTTCGGGGCGCTCGCCGCCGGCCTGTTCACGATCTTGCGCCAGGTCATGCGCCACGCCCGCGAGGGCTCGGTCTCGTTCCTCGCTGCTGCGTGGGGGTGGTCGTTCCTGCTGATGATGCTGTTCTCACCGACCCTGTTCCCCTGGTACTTCGCGTGGATCCTGCCCGTGGCGTGGGCGCTGCCGCGCGTGCCCCGTCGCACGCTGGAGCTCTCGTTCATCGCCCTCGTCACGGCCCAGCTCACCACCGAGAACTTCCGCCTGCCGGAGTGGATGCACGTCGACCTCGCGATCGGACACCCGATCCTCGTGATCGTGCTCGTCTGGTTCCTCCGCGACCTGTACCTGCGCCTGAAGCACGACGTGCCGCTCGACGCCGAGGTCGAGGACGTGCTGCTGACCCGCGCCGAGCCCCGGCCGAACGCCTACCAGGCGTAGGCTTCGGGCGCCGGTCCGCCCGGGCCGGGGAAGATCTCGTCGAGCTTCGCGAGCACGTCGGACCCCAGCTTGATGTCGAGCGCGTGCATCGCGTGCAGCAGCTGCTCTTCCGTGCGCGGCCCGATGATCGGCGCGGTCACGGCTGGTTGATGCAAGAGCCACGCGAGGGCGACGTGCGCCGGGTCCTCGCCGAGCTCGGCGCAGAGCGCCTCCCACGGCTCGAGCCGGGAGCGCAGCGTCTCGATCTCCCCGCGCATGTACTCCTCGCCCCGCCGGCCTTCTTCGACCTTGGACAGGGCCCCGGCGAGCAGACCACCCGAGAGCGGGCTCCACGGGATCAGCCCCATGCCGTACTCCGTCACCGCCGGGATCACCTCGAGCTCGAGCGTTCGGGCGGTGAGGTTGTAGAGCGACTGCTCGGTCGCAAGGCCCAGCGAGTGCCGGTAGCCCGCGATCTCGTTGGCGCGCGCGATATGCCAGCCCGCGAAGTTCGAGGAGCCCACGTAGAGGATCTTCCCCGTGCGCTTGAGCTGTTCCATGGCCTCCCAGATCTCGTCCCACCACGCGTTCCGGTCGATGTGGTGCATCTGGTAGAGATCGATGCGATCGGTGCCGAGGCGTCGCAAGGACTGCTCGCATTGATGCACGATCGAGAGCTTCGAGAGTCGCGACTCGTTCGGCCAGTCGCCCATCGTGCCGTAGACCTTCGTGGCGAGCACGACCTTGTCGCGGCGGCCACCGCCCTTGGCGATCCAGCGCCCGATGATGTCCTCGGTGGCCCCCACGCCCAGGTGCCGCCCGTAGACGTTGGCCGTGTCGAAGAAGTTGATGCCGTTGGCGATCGCGGCATCCATGATCGTGAGGGAGTCGGCCTCGGACGTGTGCGGACCGAAGTTCATGGTTCCCAGGCAGAGCCGGGAGACGACGAGGCCGAGCCGACCGACGTGCGTGTACTCCATGGCGACGAGTCTACGTCGGGCTCGATGAAGGTTCGGCCAGCGGGACCTTCGGTCTCGTGGCCTCGACCGATCCGTCTCGTTCGGGCTCGCGCGACCCCGGCACGAGGTAGAGGAAGAGCAGGATCACGATCCCGCCGACGACCCCCGCGAGCATCAGCGTGCCGCGCGTGCCGACCGACTCCGCGAGCGGGCCGACGAGCGCGAACGACAAGGGAACGCCGGCCACCGAGATCAGCCAGTCGAGGCTCGAGACCCGTCCCAGGATCGACGACGGCACGAGGCGCTGCAGCAGCGTGTACCAGAGCACCAGCAGCACCGTGATGCCCGATTCCATGACGAAGCTGGCGAGCATCGCGTGCCAGACGGCGCGCGACACGCCGAACCCGATCGTCGCGAACGCGGCGATCGCCCATGCCCAGTACAGGAGCGTGATCGGGCGCCGGGGCAGGTCGCGCTGTCCCATCGTGACCGCAGCGAGCACGGCGCCCGCGCCTCCCGCGGCGAAGACGAGCCCGAGGGCAGCGGCGCTCCCGCCGAGCTCGTTCTTCACGAGGTACGGCACGAGCACCTCCCACGGCCCCCAGGTGCAGAGCAGGCTGATCGTGGCTGCCGCCATGCCCGCCCACAGCCACGGCCGCTGGAAGACGAACCGAAGCCCTTCCCTCGCATCGTGCCAGACCGATGCATGCCCTTCGGCGCGGGCCGGGCGGGTCACGGTCCGCATCAACAGGAGCATCACGGCCGAGAACCCGAACGTGGCGGCGTCGACGTAGAACGCTGTGCCCGCCCCGACGGTGCCGACGAGCATGCCGCCGAGCGCGGGGCCGAGCAGCGTCATCGCGAAGGGTCGGGAGAACTGGGCCAGGGAGTTCGCCTGCACGAGCAGGTCCGCCGGCACCAGGTCCGGAATGATCGAGTTGTGCGCCGGCCCGTACAGCGACTGCCCGACACCGAAGAGCACCACCAGGGCATAGACCTGCCACAGCTGCAGCACGTCGAGCGTGGTGAGCGTCGCGATCATCGCGATCGCCAGGCCCCTGATCACGTCGGCGGCGATCAGCAGCTTCCGTCGGTCGAAGCGGTCGGACAGCACGCCCGAGAGCAACACGAGCGCGACCTGCGGGAGGCTCCACGCGATACCCACCCCGGCGAGCGCGCCGGGGCGGTTCCACTGGTCGTAGACCTGCCACGCGATCGCCACGACGTAGACGCCGTCGCCGAGGAAGGACACGACGGTACCGAGCCACAGCAAGCGGAAGTCGCGGATCGCGAGCGGCTTGACGATGCCGAGGCGAGAGATCCGGGTCACGGTTCCCGAGCTTAGTGAACGTGGGGTAGCCTTCGGGGGCACCGTTTCACGAGCTGGGGGGAGTTCGACGATGGGATGCCTGATCGTGCTGATGGCCCTGATCGGGCCCCGCGTCGCGCTGGTCTTCACGTGGATCTTCACGAACCTGGTCGACCGGGCGTTCGAGGACTGGGTGGTGCCGGCTCTCGGGTTGATCTTCCTGCCCTGGACGACGTTCCTCTACGTGCTCGTCTACAACCCGGTCGAAGGCGTCTCGTTCCTCGGATGGCTGATCGTGGTCCTGGGCCTGCTGGCCGACCTGGGCTCGTACACCTACGGGGCGAAGAGCCGGCGATGAGAGCGCGCCCCGAGGGATTCGAACCCCCGACCTTCTGATCCGTAGTCAGACGCTCTATCCGGACTGAGCTAGGGGCGCGGGACGCACAGCATACCCGAGCGGTGCTCCGGCTCCTCCCGACGCAGGTTCGCGACCGCGCCGCTATCGTGTCGACATGAGGCTGGAACCAGGAGACGCAGCGCCGGCGTTCGCGCTGTCGGATCAGCACGGGGCGACCGTGCGCTTGGACGACTTCCGCGGTCGCAAGCTGCTCATCTACTTCTACCCGGAGGCCGACACCCCCGGATGCACCACCCAGTCCTGCGACGTGCGCGACCATCGCAGCGAGCTCGCCGGGCTCGGGGTCGACGTGGTCGGCATCTCGCCGGACGAGCCCGCGAAACAGCTCGCGTTCGACGAGAAGTACTCGCTCGGCTTCCCGCTGCTCGCCGACACCGACCACGCCGTCGCCGAAGCCTGGGGCACGTGGGGCGAGAAGCAGCGGTACGGCAAGACCTACATCGGCATCACCCGGTCGTCGTTCCTGATCGACGAGGACGGCCTCGTCGAGCGCGCGTGGTACCGGGTGAAAGCCGATCAGACCGTGCCGAAAGCGAAGGACGCGCTCGCCGGCTGATCCAACGTCCGAAGTCCGGCCGCCGGAGCTGCGAGGATAGAGGCCATGGCGACGGTCAGCGAGACTCCGCTTCCCGGTCTGGGTGTGCGCTTCGAGTTCGAGACGAAGGGCGGCACCCGGCTCGGCGTGCTCCAGCACCAGACCGGACGCGTCGACCTGCTCGTTTACGATCGGCACGACCCCGACTCGGTCGGCGAATCACTGGCACTCGACGACGAGGACGCACGCACGCTCGCTGAGCTCCTCGGTTCCTCCCGCGTGGTGGAGGACCTCGGCCGACTCCGACAACGCATCGAGGGCCTCGCGATCGACTGGCTGCCGATCGGCGAGGATTCCCCGTTCGCCGGCCGCACGATCGGCGACACGGGGGCACGGACCCGGACCGGCGTCTCGATCGTCGCGGTCGTCCGCGGTGAGGACCCGATCCCTGCTCCGGGCCCCGAGCAGGGGCTGGAGGCCGGCGACACCCTGGTCGTCGTGGGAACCCCGAGGGGTATCGAGGACCTCGTCGTGATCCTGCGGACCGGATAGTCGCCCATGGTCGAGCCGGCGTTCCTGCTGGAGCTCGGCGGGGTCGTGGTGGGGCTGGCGCTGCTCGCCCGCATCGCAGCTCGATACCGGCTGCCTGCGTCGCCGCTGTTCCTGCTGGCAGGGCTCGCGTTCGGTGAGGGCGGCGTGTTCCCTCTCCTGACCGCGGAGGAGTTCATCGAGCTCGGGGCCGAGGTCGGCGTGATCCTGCTGCTGTTCATGCTCGGTCTCGAGTACTCAGCCTCCGAGCTCACGTCCGGCTTGAAGCGGCACGCCCCCGCCGGCGTCGTCGATCTCGCACTGAACTTCACGCCCGGGCTCGTCGCGGCGCTGCTCCTCGGATGGGGGCCGGTCGCGGCCGTGTTCCTCGGGGGCATCACGTACATCTCGTCGTCGGGCATCGTCGCGCGGCTGCTCGACGACATGGGATGGCTGGGGAACCGCGAGACCCCGGTCGTGATCTCGATCCTCGTGATCGAGGACCTCGTGATGGCCGGATACCTCTCCGTCATCGCCGTGCTCGTGAGCGGGGTCGGCGCTGCGGAAGGTGTCCTCACGCTCGCCGTCGCGCTGACCGCCGTGATCGCGTTGCTGATCGTCGCGCAACGCTGGGGTCACCTCGTGAGCGACGCGCTCTTCCACCGATCGGACCAGACGCTCGTGCTCACGATCGTGGGGATCACGTTCCTGGTGGCGGGACTCTCCGAGCTCGTCGGCATCTCGGCGGCCGTCGGCGCGTTCCTCGTGGGACTGATGCTCTCGGGTCCGGCCGCGGAGCGAGCCCACGACCTGCTCGGCCCGATGCGCGACCTGTTCGCTGCGATCTTCTTTGTGTTCTTCGGCCTATCGATCGACCCCGGCACGATCCCGCCGATCCTCGGCGTGGCCGTGCTGCTGGGCATCCTGACGGCCGCGACGAAGGTCCTCACGGGGTGGTGGAGCGCGCGTCGCGAGGGCGTCAGGACGCGGGGACGGTTCCGTGCGGGGGTCGCCCTCGTCGCCCGGGGCGAGTTCTCGATCGCGATCGCCGGCATCGGCACCGCCGGCGGGGTAGAGCCAGAGCTCGCCTCCCTCGCGGGTGCCTACGTGCTGCTCATGGCGGTCGCAGGACCGCTCGCCGCGAAGGTCGTCGACCCAGTCGTGCGAGCGACGCAGGCGCGGACCGCGGCGCGGCGTCCTCCTCGACGTGATGAGCAAGGAACCCGTGATCGCCGCCAACTCCCTCGTCACCGGGGGTGAGCGGCCACCCACGCCTGAAGGTTCACCACGTGCGACCGTGCCTCGGCACCGTACTCACAGGCTCCCGGGTGATCGCACTGCGGGTTGCCCTGTCCCGTCATGAAGTTGAACCGACAGTTGGGGCAGAACACGTCGAGGTCCTCCGGCAGGTAGGGACAGTCGCCCCAGGAACAGGACCGCTCTCCTTCACCCGTGGCCAGGTCGTATCCGCAGCCCGGACACTGGACGAACCCTTCCCATCTCGCCATCAGGCTCGCCTCCCTTCCAGACCCACCGTGCGCCGTCGAGCGACGAGTGCCAGGGCTGGACGGCCCCTCGCGCTCGGGACCGACGGGTCACGGGATGCGTCGAGAAGGAGGTCATCCGCAAGCGAAGACCCTCGCGTGCTCGCATCGTCTCGTTCCGCGCGCTAGCGTCGCCGTCATGGTGATTCCCGGTAGCAAACTCGCGCGTCCTCGTTCGTCGATCGTGCCCCGCCTCTGGGTGGGGGCATGCGTGCTCGCCTTGGGGCTGTCAGCCACCGCCCACCCCCTCGCCGCGGCACCGGTGCGCAGAGCGCTGCCCTCGATCTCGATCGACGACGTCACCGTGACCGAAGGCGATGCCGGGACGGTCTCCGCGACGTTCAAGGTCACCTCGTCGGAGCGGGGGAAGGCGACCGTCTCCTTCGCGACCGTCGCTGGGAGCGCGAAGAGCGCCGCCGACTTCGTCGCTCGGGAGGGGAAGGTCCGGTTCGCCGGCCGGAAGCTGGAACGGAAGATCTCGATCACGGTGAACGGCGACCTGTTGGACGAGGCCGACGAAACCTTCGAGGTGGTGCTGAGCGGGGCGGTCGGCGCCACGATCACCGATGACGAGGGGCTCGGCACGATCGAGGACGACGACCCGCCACCCACCGTGTCCGTCCCCGCAACGGCTTCGGTTCCGGAGGGCAACGACGGAGACGTCAGCTATGCGGTCGTCGACATCACCTTGGACGCCCCAAGCGGACGCACCGTCTCCGTGGACTTCTCGACCGCCGACGGAACTGCGACGGCCGGCAACGACTACACCGCCACGAGCGGTGGCGTCTCCTTCGCGCCGGGCGAGACGGTGCGGACGGTGCTGGTCGACGTGGCCGGCGACGGTGCTGACGAGAGCAACGAGACGTTCACGCTCGACCTCTCGGTGCCCACCCACGCCGATCTCGGGAACGACCAGACCGTCATCACGATCACCGACAACGATCCGGCACCGCCCGGCACGGCGCTGCTCGCGATCGACGGCGGGCAGGTCCGCGAGGGCACGTCGGGCACGAAGGTCATCACGTTCACGGTGACGCGCTCTGGCGAGACGACCACCGCGGTGACGACGGGGTACTCCACGTTGACCGGGACCGCCGACGACGCCGACTTTCAGACCGCCACGGGGTCGCTCCCGTTCGCCGCGAACCAAACGACCGCGACGTTCGACGTCACCGTGAACGGCGACAAGAAGCTCGAACACGACGAACTGTTCCTGGCGAACCTCGAGAGCCCGTCGGCGGGCGTCGCGTACCTCACTCCGCAGGCCACGGGTCGCATCGTGAACGACGACACGAGAACGACCGTGAAGGCCCGAGCGAGGGCGTCGAGGGTCACCGCGCGCGGGCTGGTCTCACCACAGCGCGCGGGACGGAAGGTCGTCGTGCGGCTCTTCCGCCGTAAGGGGGGCTCGTGGGACCTGATCGGGACCCGTCGAACAAAGCTCTCGGGCACGTCGGACGTGAACGGAGACACCTTCACCGATAGCCGATATACGGCGCGGTTCACCGGCGTGAAGGCGAACCGCTGCAAGGTGAAGGCGACATATCGCGGCGACGGACGGTTCGCGCCCAGCGCCGACACCCGCACCTTCAGATGCTGAGCGGCCGCGGCCGGAGCAACTCGCTCTCAGGAGCCGACCGGAGCTCCGCTGGACCAAGCCGGCCACGCGTATAGGGAGAGCGAGCGTTTTCGGCCCGCGATGCGGCGACCACCCGGATCGCCGGCCCGTCTCGAACGGCGGAGACGGTGAGATTCGTCAGCGACCGTCGCTACATCTTCCCCATGATGCTCTTGACGGCGTTGGCGTCGAACGCGCGCATCGTCTGCGAACGGATGTTCCCGAGCGAGGAGACCTTCGCCAGGAAGGCGACCGCGGTCTCGTCGTCGGCGAACTCCGAGACCGCGACCATGTCGTACTGGCCCATCGTCCAGTAGATCTCCAGAGAGCCGCCCATCTCCGCCGCGACCTTCTGGGCCGCCTCGGCGCGATCGACCGTGTCGATCGCGGTCTTGGCCCCCTGGTCGGTCCAGTTCAGCAGGCTGACGAACCGAGCCATATCTCCCCCTTCCGTAAGTACGCCGACTCTACGCCGGTCGGGCCACCGGCGGAAGGCCTGGAGTGCCGATCCCCCTCGGTGGGCCGTAGCGACGTGCCGTGCCCGCCAATCTTGCTCATCCGCGCGAATCAGCTTTCACCGGCCGAGACGCTGACCAGACCTAGGGATACGATCCGCCGGGAGGGCGCGACACGCGCCGCCGACGTGCGAATCGAACGTCCGACGGGAGCTCGGCGAGGACCGGCTGCAGGGCCGGGTCTCCGGCGAGTCAAGCGGCGGAGACGGTGAGATTCGAACTCACGAACCCCTGTTAGAGGGTTAACCGCTTAGCAGGCGGCTCCTTTCGGCCACTCAGGCACGTCTCCGTCGTCGATTCTACCGGTGCGGTCGAGTGGCCCACGGGTAGTCTGCGCGACATGCCCGACGTGGTCATCGTGGGAGGCGGGGTGATCGGAGCCGCGTGCGCGTTCGAGCTCGCCTCGCGCGGCGCGTCGGTGACCCTCGTGGAGCGAGACCACCTCGCGGCGCACGCGTCGGGCCGCAACCAGGGCCTGTGGGTCCTGCCCGACGACGACGTCAACGTGCCGATGGCCCGGGCGAGCCTCGAGGTGTACCGGGGTGTGGCCGCGGAGGCGCCGATCGATGTGCGCCTCGACGACGAGCCGGTGGGCACGGTGCTCGTGGCGATGAACGCCCGTGACGTCCGCGCGGCCGGTGAGGCCGTCACCCGGGCCGAACGGCACGGCTTCGCCGTCGACGACATCTCGGCGCCGGGCGACATCCGCGATCACGAGCCCGGGCTGACCCGCAACGTGGCGGGCGCGTGGCTCGTGCACGTCGGACACCGGCTCGACCCCGGGGCCCTCACGGTGGCCCTCGCCCGTGCGGCGGCCGAGCGGGGCGCCGAGGTCCGCCATCACGTGCACGTCCGGGGCGTGGCGATGCGCGGCGAGACGGTCGTCGGGGTCGTCACGGACGACGGCGTCATCGAGGCGGGCGCCACGATCGTGGCCGCCGGCCCGTGGAGCTCACCGCTCCTCGAACCGGTCGGCGTGCGCCTGCCGATCGTGGGCGCGCGTGGATGGCTCGTGCGCGTCGCGCCCGGGCAACCCCACCTGCTGACGCACCTCGTCGAGGCCGCGGGACCGCACGCGGCCCTGCACGACGATGCGGTTCCGCGCTGGCCCTCCGCCGCCGACGTCGTCTCGCACGGCGAACCCCGCAGCGAGATCGGGGCTCTCCTGCACCCCCATCGAGACGGCCGCACGATCACGATCGGGTCGACGCGACAGATCTGGCTGTCCCCCGAGCCGCCGGAGGAGCGGATCGTCGCCCGGGTCCTCGAGGCGGCGATCGAGCTCGTGCCCGCCGTCGCCGAGGCCCACGTGCAGTCGTCGTGGTGGGGGCTCAGGCCGCTGACGCCGGACGAGCGACCGCTCGTCGGCTCGGTCCGAGAAGGGCTACACGTCGCGACAGGGCACGGCTCGGAGGGCGTGATCCTCGGCGCCGGCACCGCGCAGCTCGTCGGGGCGCAGCTCGCCGGCGAACCGACCCCGTTCGATGCCACGCCGTACGACCCGTTGCGGTTCGCGGACGAGCGATGAGCGCCCCGCGCTAGCGGGAGAGGCGGCCGGCGCGATCGAGCGACTCGAGCACGCGGTCGACCGGCATGGCGAAGTACGTGTGGCCGTCGCGTCCGACCGAGTCTTCGGCCGCGACCAACGCGTTCGCGACGGCTTCCTCGGTCGCCTCGACCGTGGCGCGGAACAACGCCGAGAGCGCGTACGTGTGCCGGACCGGCCCATCGACCACGACGCGCACGTCGCGCGTCGCCTCGCTCGCATCGAGGCGGTTCGACGTCGAGAAGGCCATCATCTGCTCGCCGCTGCCGTTCGAGGCGTATGAGCCGGTCGCGGCGAGTCCGAGGCCGGCCCGGCGGGCGATGCGGGTGAGCTGGTGCGGCAAGACGGGCGCGTCGGTGGCGACCACGACAACACACGATCCCTCGTGGTGCTCGCGCGGCATCAGGTCGGTCAGTTCCCGCCCTACCGGCACGCCGTCGATCCGCAGATGTTCGCGACTGCCGTAGTTCGTGAGCACGAGCGCGCCCACCGTGGATCCGCCGTCGTCGTCGAGCACGCGAGAGGCCGTGCCGATACCCCCCTTGAAGTCGAAGCACTGCATGCCGGTGCCCGCACCCACGTTGCCCTCTTCGACGGGACCGGCGGCCGCGGCATCGAGGGCCGCCGCGACGTCGTCGTCGGCCAACGGGAACGAGAGCACGTCGGAGAGCCACGAGTCGTCGCACTCGGAGACAACGGGCATGACCTCTTCCGCCCCGATCGGATCGCGACCCGCGATCCACCGCACGGTCGCGTCGTAGGCCTTGCCGATCTGCAACGACGACGTCAGCACGATCGGGCTCATCAGCACGCCCCACTCGCGCAGTTGGTTCACACCGATCATCTCGCCGTACCCGTTGAGGATGTCCACCCCCGCGTACACCCACTCATGCCACGGCTGTCCCGCATGGGGGAAGACCGCCGTCACGCCCGTGCGCACCGCGTGGGGATCGCCGTCGGCACCCCGCACGACCGTGCGATGGCCCACCCGCACCCCCGCGACGTCGGTGATCGCGTTCAGCGGCCCGGGCGTTCCGCTGCCGATCGAGATGCCGAGCTCCCGTGCACGAGGCGTCATGGTGGGGCATCCTACCGGCACATCCCTCCCACCCCGTGGGCCCGGGGGAGACACGCCGAGAGCTGCGGCGATACGATTCCTGGCCTACCTGCCATGGCCATCCTCACCCTCGGGATCTCCTTCCGTCGCGCGCCGATCGAGCTGCTGGAGCGGCTCGCCTTCATCGACGACGACCTCACCAAGGCGTACCGCGTGGCCACCGACCTGGACGGCGTCGACGGTGCCGTGATCCTCTCGACCTGCAACCGGGTCGAGGTCTACGGCGAGGTCGTGAACTACCACGCCGGGTTCATGGCGTTGAAGCGCCTGATCACCGAGACCCGGGGGGTCCCCGCCGACGAACTCGCCGAACCGATGTACGCCCATTGGGAGCGCGATGCGGCCGATCACCTGTTCGCCGTCGCGAGCGGGCTCGACTCGATGGTCCTCGGCGAGACGCAGATCTACGCCCAGGTGCGCGAGGCTCTGCGGCGCGCCGAGGCCGAGGGGGCGACCGTGCCCCCGCTGACCGGGCTCTTCCATTCTGCGGCGCGCGCCGGGCGCAGGGTCCGGCAGGAGACGTCGATCGGTGCGGCTCCCGACGCGTTCGTGGCGCTCGGCACCGACCTCGCCGACGACGCGGTGGGCGGGTTGCGAGGGCGGGAGGTGGTGGTCCTTGGTGCGGGCACGATGGCCGCCCTCGCCCTGAAGCATCTGCGCCGGCGCGGGATCGGTCCGGTGCGCATCGTGAACCGCTCGCTCGAGCACGCGCGGGCGCTCGCCGAGCGGACGAACGCCGAGCACGGCGAGCTCGACCAGCTGCCCGACGCGATGCGCCATGTCGACCTCGTCGTGAGCGCCACCGGGGCGGCCGGCACGGTGATCCGACGCTCGGCCGTCGCCGACGCGATGGCGGGGCGGAGCGGTCAACCTCTCGTGCTCCTCGACCTCGCGGTGCCCCGCGACGTGGAGCCCGAGACCGCCGACGTCGACGGCGCGCGCGTGATCGACATCGTCTCGCTCCGGGAACGCCTCGCCGAGCACGACGCCGCGACGGCGGGCGATATCGAGACGGCGCACGCCATCGTGGCCGACGAGGTGCACCGCTGGGTGGTACGCCGGCGAGGCGACGAGCTCGCTCCCCTGATCCGAGCGATGCGCCGACGAGGGGACGACGTCGTCCGCGCCGAGCTGGAACGCTTCGGGGCGAGGCTCGCCGAACTCACCCCCGACGAGCGGGAAGCGGTCGCGGCGCTCGCCCGGGGCATCGCCGCCAAGCTGCTGCACGATCCGATCGTGGCCCTGAAGGAGCGCTCCGAGCCGGGCACCGACGGGATCCACGCTCGGGTGCTCGCCGAGCTCTTGGGCGTCGACCCCGACGCCACCTCGTGAGCGCCCTGCGTATCGGCACCCGACGCTCCCCGCTCGCGCTCGCGCAAGCGGAGGAGATCCGAATCCGGCTCGACGCCACCGGCGTGATCGCCGACATCGTCCCGATGAGCACGTCAGGCGACGAGGGCGCGAGGGTCGACTCGTCGCCGCAGGGACTCAAGGGCCTCTGGATCGACACAATCCTCGACGCCCTGGAATCGGGTGACATCGACCTGGCGGTGCATTCGGCCAAGGACCTGCCGGCCGAGGAGGACGAGGGCTTCACGATCGCCGCGGTACCCGAGCGGGAGGATCCCTCAGACGTGTTGATCTGCAGGGAAGCCGGCGAGCTCCGCGGCGGAGCTCTCATCGGTACGTCGAGCGTGCGACGGCGTGCACAGCTGCTGGCCGCCTTCCCGGGACTCGAGGTCGTGGACCTGCGGGGCAACGTCGAGACGCGGCTGCGCAAGCTCGAGGAGGGCGAGGTCGACGCCGCGGTGCTGGCGGCGGCCGGGCTCTCGCGACTGGGGCTCGCCCCCGAGCATGCTCGTGCGTTGCCGCTCGCGATGATGGTGCCGGCGCCGGGCCAGGGCTGCCTCGCCGTGCAGGCGCGCGACGACGACGACGACACGATCGCCGCCCTGGCCCCACTCGATCACGCCGACAGTCACCGGGCGCTCGATGCCGAGCGGTCGCTGATGTGGCGCCTCGGGGGTGGATGCGCGTTGCCGCTCGGAGCCCACGCGACCGTGGGCATGGAGGCGATCTCGCTGACCGCGGTGATCGCGACGGCGGACGGCACCACGGTGCTCCGTGCCGAGACCGAGGGCGCGACCCCCGAGGACGCCGCGGCCGCGGTGGCGAAGGAGCTGATCGCGCAGGGCGCCGAACGCATCCTCGCCGAGGTCGAGTCCGGGTGAGTCGATCGGGACCCGGGCGTGGCGGCGACCGGCCGCCCCGTCCCCTCGCGGGACGCACGGTGCTCGTCACGAGACCCACCGACCAGTCGACGTCGCTCGTGACCCTGCTGCGGCGGCTCGGGGCGCGGGCGATCGTGGCGCCGGCGATCGAGATCGTACCGGCCCGGTCGGCCGCCCTCACCCGGGCGCTCCGCGAGCTGCAACGCGGGGACTTCGCATGGATGACCCTGACCAGCCGCGCCACCGTGGACATGCTGGCCTCGAGGCTCTCGGGGCCCCGCGCGCTCGGGGCCACCAGGGTGGCGGCGATCGGCGACGGCACGGCGGCGGCGTTCCGCCGATGGGCACGCCGAGATCCCGACCTGATACCCGCGACGTTCACCACGAGCGGGCTCGCGCGAGCGTTCCCGCGCGGGATCGGCCGAGTGCTCTGCGCCCGTGCCGACATCGCGCCCGTCGGCCTCGAGGGGGCACTCGCCGCGAAGGGATGGTCGCCGACCCGGGTCGACGCGTATCGCACCCGCTTCCCCCGATCGCTGCCCACCGAGGCCCGCGACGCCCTGCGGCGCGGTGAGGTCGACGCGGTCACGTTCACGAGCGCGTCGACCGTGCGCGGATTCGTCGGCGCCCTCGGGGCGGTCAAAGGCAACCCCAAGGTCGTGTGCATCGGACCGGTCACCGCGAGGGAGGCGCGCACGCACGGTCTGGTCGTGCATGCGGTCGCGCGGCCGCACACGGTGGAGGGCGTGGCCGCGGCGGTCATGCGGGCACTGGCCCGATGACCCGCGCCGACATCGGCACAGGTGTCCCCGGTGGCACGAGCTTGGGCGCCGCCGGTACCCTGGCGCCATGAGCTTCCCCGAGCACCGGCCGCGGCGGCTGCGACGCACGCCCGCGCTGCGAGCCCTCGTGCGCGAGACCCGGCTGCACGCCGACGATCTGATCGTGCCGATGTTCTGCAAGGAGGGCATCGACGAGCCGGTCCCGATCTCGTCGATGCCCGGGCAGCTCCAGCACACCCTCGAGTCGCTGCGCAAGGAGGCGGTCGCCACGGCGGAGACCGGCGTGCGCGCGTTCATGCTCTTCGGTGTGCCCGCCACGAAGGACCCCGAGGGCTCGCAGGCCTGGCACCCCGCCGGCATCGGGCAACGGGCGATCGCGGCGCTGCGCGAGGAATTCGGCGACGACGCGGTCGTGATGAGCGACCTCTGCCTCGACGAGTACACCGATCACGGCCACTGCGGCGTGTTGAACGACCGCAACGAGGTCGACAACGATGCGACGCTCGAGCGCTACCGGCGCATCGCGCAGGCACAGGCGGACGCCGGCGCGCACGTGATCGGGCCGAGCGGCATGATGGACGGCCAGGTCGGCGCGATCCGCGAGGCGCTCGACGTCGCCGGGCGCGACGACGTCGCGGTCATGGCCTACGCGGCGAAGTTCGCGAGCGCCCTGTACGGGCCGTTCCGCGAGGCGGCGGAGGGTGCGCCGCGGTTCGGCGATCGCACGGGCTATCAGCAGGATCCGGCGAACGCCGACGAGGCCCTCCGCGAGATCCGGACCGACATCGACGAGGGCGCCGACATCGTGATGGTGAAGCCGGCGCTCCCCTACCTCGACGTGGTGCATCGCGCGAAGCGGGAGACCGGGTTCCCCGTGGCCGCCTACCACGTGAGCGGCGAGTACGCGATGGTGAAGGCGGCCACGGCCAACCGCTGGCTCGACGAGCGGCGCACGGTGCTGGAGATCCTGACGTCGATCCGCCGCGCCGGCGCCGACATGATCCTCACCTACCACGCGAAGGACGCCGCGACGTGGCTTCGCGACGAGGCATGAGCGGTTCCGAAGAGCTGTTCGACCGGGCCCGGGCCGTGATCCCAGGCGGGGTCGACTCCCCCGTGCGAGCGTTCGGGTCGGTCGGTGGCACACCCCTGTTCATCGATCACGGGCAGGGTGCGGAGATCGTCGACGTCGACGGGAACCGCTACGTCGACCTCGTGCAGTCCTGGGGCGCGTTGCTGTTCGGACACGCCCGGGCCGAGATCGTCGACGCCGCGACCGCCGCGGCGGCCCGTGGCACCTCCTACGGTGCGCCGACGCCCGGTGAGGTGGGGCTGGCGGAGCGTATCGTCGAGGCGGTGCCCGGCATCGACCGTGTTCGGCTCGTGAACAGCGGCACGGAAGCCGCGATGAGCGCGATCCGGCTCGCCCGCGGCGCGACCGGGCGAGACCTGATCGTGAAGTTCGACGGGTGCTACCACGGCCACTCCGACCCGCTGCTGGCCAAGGGCGCCGGCAGCGGGCTCGCGACGCTCGGGATCCCGTCATCACCCGGTGTGACCGAGGGTGCCGCTCGCGACACCCTCACCGCCCCGTTCAACGACCTGATCGCCGTGCGCGCGATCCTCGCCGAGCGCGGCGATGACGTCGCGGTCGTCGCGGTCGAACCCGTGGCCGCGAACATGGGCGTCGTGCCGCCCGAGCCCGGCTTCCTCGGGGGGCTCCGCGCGCTCTGCGACGAGCACGGGGTGCTGCTCCTGTTCGACGAGGTGATCACGGGGTTCCGCATCGCCTACGGCGGCGCGCAGTCGTTCTACGGCGTCACGCCGGATCTCACCGTGCTCGGCAAGGTGATGGGCGGGGGGTTCCCGTGCGCGGCGTTCGGCGGGCGCGCCGACCTGATGGCGCACCTCGCCCCCGAGGGCCCGGTCTATCAGGCAGGCACCCTCAGCGGGAACCCCGTCGCGGTGGCTGCCGGCATCGCGACGCTCGACCTGGCACGCCTCGAAGATCCGTACCCGAAACTGGAAGCCACCGCCGACGTCCTCATCGGCGGCATCGAGACGTCGCTCGAGGCGGCCGGCATCCCGGCGATGGTCAACCGGGCGGGATCCTTGTTCAGCGTCTTCTTCACCGACCGGCCCGTGCGCGACTTCGACGGGGCGCGCGCCGCCGACCACGGCCGCTACGGACGGTTCTTCCACCACATGCTGGCCAACGGCGTGGCACTGCCGCCGTCGGGTTACGAACTGTGGACCCTGAGCACGACGCACGGCCCCGAGGAGACGGAGAGGATCCTCGGGGCCGTGGCGTCGTTCCGGGACTGACGCGGCAGGCTGGCCGATCCCGGTTCGACCCCGGCGCCGGACGGGCGGTCGGACGCCGGAGACGCTGTGTCGGTTACGCGACCGCTGGTTCGGGTACCTCGCGCAGGTCCACCCGCTCCACCTTGGTCGCCAGGCAGAACGTGCCGATCACCCGGTCGAGCGCATCGTGCGTCGGAGCGACCTGGCACCTCACAGAGGCGTGCGCCCCTTCGAGGGTGAACTCGGCCGTCTCGCCGTTCAGGGCGGCCACGTGCGCGTCGAGCAGCGCCAGGCTCGGACCTTCCATGCCGAAGATCGCGATCACGTCCCGGCCTTCGAGCTTCGAGCGTGACAACCCGACCACTTCGGACGCCGCTCCCGTCACCGTGCGCACACGCAACGCCGTGTCGGTGCTCCAGAAGAACACGGGACGCCCCTCCGCAGCCGCCCCGATCGTCTCCGCGTTCGCGAACCGCGAGCGCGGAGGCGGCGGTGCCTGCGGCGTCGGCACCGTGTCGGTGATGCCGATCAATTCCCACTGTCGCATGACTCTCACCCCTCCCGAGGTTCGGGGACGCTTCGTTACCTGTTTTCGGGTAGCGGCGGGTGATTCCGCATAGGACCTTCGACGGTTCTTCGCGCATCGGCCGTTGGACCTAGGTGGCGGGAGGGCGTTCCTCCCAGTCGACCCATCCGACACCCGACGTCTGCACATACCCGTCGACCGCCGTGCCGATCGTCGGGAAGAAGCGCTCGTCGCCGACGCGCTCGTACAGACCATACGCTCGGAGGCGGTCCTTCACAGGTCCTTTCATCTCCGCGAAGGCCAGCGTGATGCCGGCGGAATCGAAGTCGTCCATCAACTCGCCGAGCATGTCGGCGGCGGTGGTGTCGATATCGGTGATCGGCTCCGCGGCGACGACGACCCAGCGCACCGGCTCCTCGGCTGCCGCAACGTGCGCTCGCACCTCCCGGCGGAAGAACGACGCGTTCGCGAAGAACAGAGGCGCGTCGAAGCGGTAGAGCAGCAGCCCGGGGATCGTCCGTCCTTCGGGGTGACGCTCGACGTCGTGGTAGCCCTTCAGCTCGTCGACGCGGACGAGGGTGGCGTCGTAGGGCCGCCATGCCCGCCGGACGAAGTCGACGAGGGAGAGCACGATCGCCACGAACACGCCGGGCAGCACACCGAGCACCGCAACCCCGAGGAAGGCGGCCGCCCAGAGGGCGAACTCGGTGCGCCGCATGCGCCAGAGCCGGCGGATCTCCGCCGCGTCGACGAGGCGCACGGCGGCCGCGACGACCACGGCCCCGAGCACTGCCTGTGGCAGGTCGCGGAGCAGCCCCGGCGCGACGACGAGCATGAGGGCGACGGCGGTCGCGCCGACCAGCGGCGTGAGCTGCGACCGGGCGCCCGCCGCGATCGCGACCGGCGTCCGCGATGCGCTGCTCGAGATCGGGAACCCCTGGAAGAACCCGGTCGCGAGGTTCGCGACGCCGAGCGCGACGAGCTCGCGGTCGGGGTCGACCTCTTCCTTACGTCGCGAGGCCAGCGACTGGGAGAGCACGCTCGTGTCGGCGGTCGCCACCAACGCGATCGCGAACGCCGCCGTGATCAACTCCGGGAGGACGTCCCTCGGCATCGTCGGCACGACGAATGACGGAAGACCCTCCGGTAGCACCCCGACCGTAACGATCTGCAGATCGAAGAGAGCGACGGCCGCGATGCCGCCGACCACGACGATCAGGGTCGCAGGGAGGCGCGGGGCCCACCGGCCGAGCACGACGATCAGGATCAGCGCCGATGCCCCGACGACCGCGGTGACGGGGTCGGCGGCCCCGCTGCGCACGGCGTCGGCGATCGCCTCGATCTGGTCGAGCAGGTCGTCGGCCCCGACCGTGAACCCGAGCATCTTCGGGATCTGGCCCACCACGATCGTGAGCGCGATGCCGGTCAGGTAGCCGAGCCTGGTCGGTCGCGACAGCAGCTCAGTGACGAAGCCGAGTCTGAAGAACCCGGTGGCCGCGATCACCAGTCCCGTGAGCACGGCCAGCGCGCCCGCGACCTCGATCGCCGTGGTCGGGGTGCCGGCGGACACGCCGACGACGACGGCGGCGATCACCGGCGCGAGCGAGGAATCCGGCCCCAGCACCAGCACGCGCGAGGGCCCGAAGACCGCGTAGGCAACGAGGGGCACGATCGTGGCGTACAGGCCGGTGATCGCCGGTAGCCCGGCTGCCTCCGCGTAGCCCATGCCGACCGGCACCAGGAAGGCCGCGAGCACCACACCGGCGACCACGTCGGAGCGCAGCCACGCGACCTGGTAGTTGCGGAGCGCGTCGAGCCCCGGCAGCCAGGACGTGCGGCCGGGCTCTGACCCGAGCATCGACGGACGACCCGATCCGGTCACGCCTGTCCCCCCGCCGGTCACGACCGGCAAGGCAAGCCTAGCTCGGCGACTTCCGCTTCTTGTCCCTGATGATCTCGCGCACGCAGTGGTGACCGGGCAAGCCCGTGACGCCGCCGCCCGCATGGGTGGCGCTGGAGGCCTGGTACAGACCCGCGATCGGCGTCCGGTAGTCGGCGTAGCCGACCGCCGGACGCATGTGGAACAGCTGATCGACCGTGAGCTCCCCGTGGAAGATGTTCCCGCCGATCAGGTCCCACCCCTCCTGCATCTGCTTCGGGCCGATGATCTGGCGAGCGAGCACGCTGTCGCGGAACCCCGGTGCAACCTCGTCCATGTGGCCGATCAGCCGGTCGGCGTAGGCCTCGAGCTCCTCGGTGTGGTCGTCCTCGTCGTCGGCCCAGTCGGCCGGGCACCACTGGGTGAACATCGAGACGGTGTGGATGCCGTCTGGCGCCAGCGTGCGGTCGACCACCGTCGGGATCTCGGTGTCGCTGAACGGACGCGTGGCCGCCTCGCCGAACCGGGCCTGCTGGTAGGCCTGCTCCAACTGCTCCACGTCGTCGAGCAGCTCGATCGCCCCGCCGTGGATCTCGGGGTCGAGGTCGGGGTCGGCGGTGAACGTCGGCAGCCGGTCGATCGCGAGGTTGATCTTCACGGTGCCGCTGCGCGTCTTCCACTGCTCGATGTCGTGCACGAACGAGCTCGGCAGCTCGTTGCGATCGAGCTGCTGCAGGAACGTGATCTTCGGATGCACGGCGGTGACGACGAGCGTCGAGGCGATCTCCTCGCCGCCCTCGAGCACGACACCGGTCGCCCGGCCGTTCGAGGTGGTGATCCTCTCGACCGGCGCATCGACGCGGACCTCCGCGCCGAAGAACTTCGCCGATTCCTCGCACGCTTTCGAGACGGCGCCCATGCCGCCTTCCATGAACCCCCAGCTCGCGACCTGGCCGTCGCCGATGTCGCCGACGGAGTGGTGCATCAGCACGTAGGCGGTTCCCGGCGCGTCGGGGCCTGCCCACGTGCCGATGATGCCGTTGACCGCCATGAAGCCCTTCATCTCGGGAGACTCGAACCAGCGCTCGAGCAGCTCCGTGGCACTCATCGTGAACAGGCGGGTGATGTCGCCCACGATGGCTTCGTCGACGTGCGAGCGCAGCTTCCACGCGAGCTTGCCGAGGTCCCACAGGTCGCCGGGCTTCTTCGAGCCGACGTGGGGCGGCGTCTCCATCAACAGCGGCCCGAGGATGTCGGAGACGCGCGAGATCCACTCGTAGAACTCGAAGTAGGCGTCCGCGTCGCGCTTGGAGACCTTCGCGATCGAGTCGCGGGTCTTCCTGTCGTCGTCGGCCTGGATGATCGAGCCGCCTGCGCGCATCGGCATGTACCCCTGGCCGAGCGGCAGCAGCTTGAAGCCGAACCGTTCGAGCTGGAGCTCGCGGCGGAGCGATGGGGGCATCAGCGACATCGTGTAGCTGAGCGTGTTGACCTTGACGCCGGGGTACTCGTCGGGCCACGGCTGGCTCGTGTCGGCCGCGCCGCCCGTCTTGTGACGCTTCTCGAGCACGAGCGTGCGCGCGCCGCGCTTGGCGAGGAGCGCGGCAGCGACGAGGCCGTTGTGGCCGCCGCCGACCACGATCGCGTCGTATCGGTTGCCCTGCTGCTGCGACATGTTGAATCTCCGTTCAAAGACTGGGTGGACGCAGCCTACACCCGGCCCGCGGCTCAGGGATAACGGGGTCCCACGGAGTTCGTGCTATCGGGGTGAACACGGGCGGCAAGCCTGCGGCGATAATGGCTGGGCCCGAAGCTTCCGGGCGCCGACGGGAGGGAACGATCGTGAGCCAGCAGGAAGCGCGAGTCGAGTGTCCGCGGTGCGGACGACCTGAGACCGATCCCGAGATCAACTTCTGCCCGACGTGTGGGAGCCCGCTTCGAGGGGAGCCCGGACGCCTGAAGCTCCGACGCCGACTGTCCGGGTTGTTCGTGTTCCTCACCGTGCTGTCGTTGGTCGTGACGGTGGTCGGCGCATGGGCGCGAGCCGTCGCGCTCGACACCGACCGCTTCGTCGCCACCGTGGGTCCGGTGATCGACGACCCCTCGGTGCAGGAGGCCCTGAGCGTGCGTTTGACCGACCGCGTCATGGAGGGCCTGCAGGTCGAGGACCGGGTCTCGACCGCGCTGGCGGGGTTGGATCAGGGTGAGCTCCCCGTGTCACCCGCACTGCTCGCGGCACCGATCACCGACGGCATCCGCAACGTGTTGCTGAAGCGCACCGAACAGGCGATCGCCAGCGACGCGTTCCAGAACCTCTGGAACACCGCGCTCACGAGGGCGCACTCCCAGGCGATCGCGCTGCTCAGGGGTGAGAGCACGAACGCCACGATCGAGGGCGACGCCGTCTACATCAACCTGCTCCCGTTCATCAACGATGCGTTGGCGTCGCTCGAGGGGCAGCTGTCGGAGATCTTCAACCGGACGATCGACATCCCGACGATCACCGAGGCCAACATCGAGCAGGCGGTCGGCCTGCTCGAGCAGCAGTTCGGCGTGGAGCTGCCGAAGGACTTCGGCCAGATCAAGGTCTTCGAGTCCGACGCCCTTCCGGCGGCGCAGGCGGCCATCGTCACGATCGACCGCGTGATCTACGCGCTCGTGGCACTCACGCTCGTGCTCGCGATCATCGCGTTCGTGTTGTCCCCACGGCGCCTGCGCACCGCGATCTGGCTCGGGTTCGGCGCGGCGATCGGACTGATCGTGGTCCGGCGCCTCGCACTCCGCCTCGACGACGCGATCGTCGACCGAGTGACCGGTGAGACGAACCAGGCGGCGGTGGGTGCGGTCACGAGCGACGTCTTCCAGGATCTGCGCGACTTCACGACCCTGATGCTGGTGGCGGCGATCCTCATCGGGATCGGTGCATATCTCGCCGGACGGCCACCATGGCTGACCCGAACGTTCGCGCGCGCCTCCGACGGCACGCTGGTGCCGCGCGACGCGGGGTGGATCCGCTGGCTCGGTGAGCACGCGCCCATCCTCCGCGTGGTGGCCGTCGCGCTCGGGGCGCTGGTCCTGTTCTTCGCCAACCTCGGCTGGATATCGCTCCTGATCGTGATGGCCCTCGTCGCCGCAGCCTGGTTCGCGCTCACGTACCTGCACGATCGGATGACCGGCCAGGCCGACGTCGCGACGGGGTGAGCGGAACGCCCGACCTGCCGGGGTCCGACCTGCCGGGGTCCGACCCGCCACCCGAGCGCGGAGCCCGCGACCGACTCCGGGCCTCGCTGAGCGAGGGCTCCGCGAGGCTGGAAGCCGCCCGCGTCGACCATCCGCTGATCGATGCGGGGTTCCAAGTGATCAGCCGCGATCGCCTGCTGGCGGGCGGCCTTCTCGCGAGCGCGGTCGCCTTCCGCATGTTCCTCTGGATCGTTCCGCTCGCCGTGGTCTTCGTGTCGGTGTTCGGCTTCTACTCTGCAGCAGACCCGTCCGAGGCCGCGGGCCTGGCCGACGACCTGGGTGTGACCGCGTTCATCACGGGCTCCGTGAGCCAGGCCCTCGAGGCGTCGGGTCGTGGCCGGTGGCTGGCCCTGAGCATCGGTCTGATCGCGCTCGTCTGGGCATCTCGGTCTCTCGCCGTCTCCCTTCGCGCCGTGCACGCCCTCGCGTGGGGGATCCGCCCGGTCCCGCCGATCACCTGGACGGCGCGCGCGGTGGTGGCGGTCTCGGGGCTGATGGCCGGCATCGCGTTCGTGTTCCCGATGGTCAGCTGGCTCCGGGATCGGTCGCTCGGCTTCGGCCTGATCGGCATGGCCGTGAGCATCGTCGTGATCGGCGCGTTCTGGACCCTGGCCTCGTCGATGCTGCCGCGCCCCGACGATGTGCCGGTTCGAGCGCTCGTGCCCGGTGCGCTGCTCGTCGGCACCGTGGTCGAGCTGTTGCACATGGTGAGCGTTCTCTACCTGCCTGGTCGCTTCGAACGGGCATCCTCGACGTACGGGTCCCTGGGGGTCGCCGTGGCGGCCCTGGCGTGGCTGTACTTCTCGGGAAGGGCCGTCGTCGCGGGGGCCGTCCTGAACGTGACCCTGTGGGACCGGAACCACGCGCGTAACGGAACACCGCACGACTGAGACGATGGTAGTGCCCGTGCCAACCAGCCGAGGAGGTCCACCATGCGCGAGATCGCCACGTTCGGAGCCGGATGCTTCTGGGGCGTCGAGTGGGTGTTTCGGCAGGTGCCGGGCGTGACCGAGGCCGTCTCCGGCTACGCCGGAGGCTTCGTCGCGGACCCCGACTACCGGCTCGTCTGCACCGGCACGACCGGCCATGCCGAGGTGGTGCAGGTCGAGTTCGATTCGGAGACCGTGAGCTACGAGCAGTTGCTCGAGGTGTTCTGGGCGATGCACGACCCGACCCAGGTGAACCGGCAAGGGCCGGACGTCGGCGCGCAGTACCGCAGCGCGATCTTCACGCACTCGCCCGAGCAGCGGGCGGCTGCCGAGGCCTCCAGGGACCGCGCGCAGGCGAGCTTCGAGCGTCCGATCGCGACCGAGATCACCGATGCAGGGCCGTTCTACGCCGCCGAGCCCTACCACCAGCGGTACTACGAGCAGAACGGGCACACGCCCTACTGTCACGTGCTCCCGGCGGGGCTGCTCGAACGCCTCGGTCTGGTCGGCTCCGAGGCCTGAATCCCCAAGCGTCAGCGCGGCTCTCGGTACCCGACGATCTTGTGGGAGCCGTCGCACCGCGGCTGACATCGGGACGCGCCACAACGGCAGAGCGAGACGCGCTCGCCGGCGTCGACGGCCGCGCCGGACGAGTCGTCGCGGACCGGCACCCCGCCCGCCACGCGGACCGGACCGTTCGGCTTGAGGGCGATCTCAGGCCGTGTTCCATCCGGAAGCTCCCAGCCGAACGGCTTCACGAGCCCTCCCGACGGAGCTTCCTCGTCGAAGCATCCGTACGGCTCGTCACGGTCGCAGAACGGCAGGGTCGAGGAGTCGCCGCATCGGCAGAGGGCGTACACGTCGCTGGTGTCGAGGGCGGGAGACAGGACCCAGCCGCCGCCATCGCGTTCGAGCCGCGTGAGCGGCGCGGAGCCTTCCACGACCAAGGGGCCGCCACGCACGACCCGGATGGCGGGACCCCCGTCGCTCATCCGTCCCGGAACCCGGCATGCACGTGGGAACCGTCGCAGAACGGCTTGTTCGCGGAACGTCCGCACCGACAGAGGGTGATCCGGTTGCGTACCTCGTAGGCCTCCCCGTCGGCGCCCGTCACTGGGATGCGCCCCCGGACCCAGTACGGCCCGTCGCGCACGACCCCGATGCTCACGGGCAGGGCGGGCTCCAGCTGCTCGCCGTCGGCTTCCGGTCGGATCTCCAGGGCACCCGACGGGCAGAGACGCACCATCTGCATCAGTCGTTCCCGCACGGCGGGGTCGTCGGCCTGCCGGGCCAGTCGGCGCCAGTTCGTGAATCGGTCGCCGCAGTAGCCCGCGTGCTCGCAGGTGGCGAGGTCGAAGCTCACCGTGCCGTCACCGGCCGGGAACTCGAACCGGCGTTCGGCGATCGTCGAACGGGCGGCGGTCTCGGTGCCGTCGAAGTCGGCGGTCTCGTGGCTCCCGTCGCAGAAGGGCTTGTCGTTCGATCGACCGCACCGACAGAGCTCGTAGCTCTCCTCGGGGTCGTCGACGGGCTCGTCGGGCACCCAGCCCACCGGCTCCCCGAACTCGGTCTCGACCTGGGCCGTGCGGCCGAGCGGCACACCGCCGCGGACGACGTACGGACCGTGCTCCCGAACCTCGATCCGCGGCCCCTCGCCTTCGCGCTCCATCACGCACGCCATGGTCGTCGGGTTCGGCGGCCGTGTCACATCGTCGGGGGCGGGGTGCCGAAGCGTCTGACCGAGAAGACGAAGACCGACACGGCTTCGACCTCTTCCTGGTGCTGAGCAGCTGAGGGTGTAGCATCCTCGAACACATGTTCGGAGATGCGCTGAACGACGCGCAACGATCGGCAGCGGCCCACGGTGAGGGGCCGCTGCTGATCGTGGCCGGGGCAGGCACCGGCAAGACCACCACGCTCGCCTCGCGCGTCGCATGGTTACTCACCCAGGGCGTGCGGCCCGAGCGGTTGCTGCTGCTCACGTTCAGCCGTCGCTCGGCGCGGGAGATGACCTCGCGGGCCGAGCGCATCGCCGGCGAGCACGACCTGCCCGGCGTCGACGCATCACGCATCTGGGGCGGAACGTTCCACGCGATCGGCAACCGGCTGCTGCGCCTGCACGGTCGCGCGCTCGGCCTCGACCCGTCGTTCACGGTGCTCGACCAGGCCGACGCCGCCGACGTGATGAACTTGCTCCGCGACGATCTCGGCTTCAGCGGCCGGGACCGACGCTTCCCGCGCAAGGAGACGCTCGCCGGCATCTACTCCCGCACCGTGAACGCCGGCGAGCGGCTCGCCGACGTGCTGAAGCGCCACTACCCCTGGTGCCTCGACGAGGGCGACGGCATCCGAGAGATCTTCGGCGCCTACACCGAGCGCAAGCGGTCGCAGCACACGCTCGACTACGACGACCTGCTGCTGTTCTGGAAGGCGCTCGTCACGAGCGAGGCCACCCGCGGTCCGGTGTCGGAGATGTTCGACCACGTGCTCGTCGACGAGTACCAGGACACGAACGCGCTGCAGGCCGACATCCTCGCGGGGCTCCGACCCGAAGGCACCCCGCGCAACCTGACGGTCGTCGGTGACGACGCGCAGGCGATCTACGGGTTCCGTGCGGCGACGGTGCGCAACATCCTGGAGTTCCCCTCGAGGTTCCCCGAGGCCACGATCATCCGGCTCGAGCAGAACTACCGATCGACACCGCCGATCCTCGCCTCGTCGAATTCAGTGATCGCGCTCAGCCCGCAGCGTCACGAGAAGACGCTGTGGTCGGCACGGCGCGGCGATCTCGCGCCGACGCTGCGCACCTGTCTCGACGAGGCCGAGCAGAGCGATGCCGTCTGCGCGGCCGTGCTGGCTCACCGCGAGGAGGGTGTGCCGCTCAAGGAGCAGGTCGTCCTGTTCCGTGCGGCCCACCACTGCGACCAGCTCGAGGTCGAGCTCACGCGCCGCAACATCCCGTTCGTGAAGTACGGCGGCCTGAAGTTCATGGAAGCCGCCCACGTGAAGGACACACTCGCGATCCTGCGGGTGCTCGAGAACCCGCAGGACGAGGTGGCGTGGTTCCGCACGCTGCAGCTGCCCGAGGGCATGGGCCCCGCGACGGCGAGGCGACTGATGCAGGAGATCGGCGTGCGAGCCGACGACCGGCCCTCGTCTCCGCTCACCCGCTTCCTCGACGAACCGGTCGAGGTGCCGAAGGCGGCGCTGGACGGCGTGCAGGAGCTGCGCTCCGCGCTCCGCGGATGTGCCGACGAGACCGTGCTCACGCCCGCCGCCCAGATCGAGCGGCTGCGCGGTTTCCTCGCGCCCGTCCTCGCCCGGCGTTACGACACGGCGGCCGCCCGGCTCCGCGATCTCGACCAGCTCGCGGCGCTCGCCGCCGGTTACGAGGCTCGACAGCGGTTCCTCGCGGAGCTCACGCTCGATCCGCCGTCGTCGACCGGCGACCTCGCCGGCCCTCCGCTCCTCGACGAGGACTGGCTGGTGCTCTCGACGATCCACTCGGCCAAGGGGCTCGAGTGGGACGTCGTGCACGTGATCCACGCGGCCGACGGCATGATCCCGAGCGACATGGCCACCGGCGACGACGACGAGATCGAGGAGGAGCGTCGGCTGCTCTACGTCGCGATGACCCGGGCGCGCGACGCGCTGCACGTCTACTGGCCGATGCGCTACTACCGCCGACCCAAGGGCGACCCACACTCCTACTCGCAGCTCTCCCGCTTCCTCGAGCCGTCCGGCGTTCGCGCGACGTTCGACGAGATCGGTCCCGCCGTCGACGCGTGCGATGACGACGTGGTCGGCCTCGGCTCGGCGGTGGCCGACGTCGACACCTACCTCGCCGGCCTCTGGACGGAGTAGCGGCGAGCCTCGCTAGGCTTGCGGGCGTGACCTACGATGCGGTGCTGCTCGACCTTTACGACACGCTCGTCTGGAGCGACTGGCACTCGTGGCAGGGCCGGCTCGCCGACCGCCTCGGCGTCACCCTCGAGGCGATGGGGCAGGCGTTCAGTCGTACCCGCCCGGCCCGCAGCGTCGGTGCGTACCCCGATACCGAGGCCGAGCTCATCGCGGTGCTCGAGGCCGCCGACGTCTCGTTCACCCCGGAGCTGATCGCCGAGATCCTCACGTTGGAAGACCGCATGGGCGCCTCGGTGCGGCTGTACGACGATTCCCTCGAGGTCGTGCGGGCGTTGCGCGCCCGGGGGGTGCCGACGGCGCTCGTGAGCAACTGCTCCCACAACACCCGCCCGATCGTCGCGCGGCTCGGGCTCGAAGCCGAGTTCGACGCCGTGATCTTGTCGTTCGAGGTCGGAGTCATGAAGCCCGATCCCGAGATCTACCGCGAGGCCCTCGCACGCGTGGGCGCCCCGGACCCCGCGCGCTCGGTCTTCGTCGACGACCAGGTCCGCTACTGCGACGGCGCCGCCGCGATCGGCCTGCAGACGTTCCTGATCCTGCGGCCGGAGGAGGCGCTGGAAGGCCGCCCGTTCGACCTCAACGGCCACCGGCCGATCGAGACGCTCGAACCGCTGCTCGACCCGGGTGCCTAACCGCGAAGGCCGGTCACCACCAGCAGGATCGACAGGTACTGACACGCCGCCGCGGCGATCGTCGCCGTGTGCCAGACCTCGTGGTAGCCGAAGGTGCGCGGCCACGGGTTCGGCTTGTTCGTGGCCAGCGCCAAGGCACCGACTGAGTACAGCAGGCCTCCGGCGACGACGAGCACGGTCTCGGCGGTGTCGAGCCCGCGCAGCAGCGCGGGCAGGCTGATCACCACCAGCCATCCGAGACCGATGTACATGAACCCCGAGAGCACGTGCAGGTCGACCCTGTAGAACTTCGTCGCGACGCCGACGGCCGCCCCGGCCCACACCGCGACCAGCACCACGGTCGCGAGCGTGCCCTGCAACACCAGCAGGCAGTACGGCGTGTACGTTCCCGCGATCAGCACGAAGATCATCGAGTGATCGAGCCGACGCATGCGCGCGTACGCGGCCTCCGACCAGTCGCCGAGGTGGTAGGCCGCGCTCACGCCGAAGAGGCCGGTGAGCGTGACGGCGTAGATCGCCGTCGCGATACGAGCGCGCGCGTCGGGTGCGAGCAGGACGAGCAGCAACCCGGCCGGGATCGACACGATGAACGCCCCCTGGTGCAGCCGGCCGCGCATGCGAGGCTTCGGTCGCTCGTGGATCGGGATCGCCCGCAGGGCCGCCTTGTCGGCGAGCACGTCGGGGTCGGTGTTCGAGGGCGGCATCACCAAAGGGTAAAGGACACATAGACTCGGGCCACGACCGACGCACGAGGTGGGATCGATGTCCGAGGCGATGGAACGCGAAGGCTCTGGCAGGGCGAAGTTCCCCAGCAAGGTATACGAGCGTGAGCTCTTCCGGCTGCAGGAGGAGCTCGTGAAGATGGAGCAGTGGGTCTCCGACACGAAGGCTCGGGTCGTTGCGATCTTCGAAGGGCGCGACGCGGCGGGCAAGGGCGGAGCGATCAAGCGCATCACCGAGCACACGAACCCGCGCATCACCCGCCACGTGGCGCTGCCCAAGCCCTCGGACCGCGAGCGCTCCCAGTGGTACTTCCAGCGCTACATCGAGGAGCTCCCTGCGGCGGGCGAGATCGTGCTCTTCGACCGCAGCTGGTACAACCGCGCGGGCGTGGAACGGGTGCTCGGGTTCTGCACCCAGGGCGAGTACTACCGCTTCCTGCGGCAGACGCCCATCTTCGAGCGGCTGCTCGTCGAGGACGGCATCATCCTGATCAAGTACTGGTTCTCGGTGAGCGACGAGGAGCAAGAACGCCGGTTCGCCAAACGCATCGACGACCCGCTCCGCCGCTGGAAGCTCAGCGAGACCGACCTGTCCTCGCGCACGAAGTGGGTCGACTACTCACGCGCCAAGGACGAGATGTTCGTGCACACCGACATCCCCGAGGCGCCCTGGCACGTGGTCGACGCCGACAACAAGAAGAAGGCGCGACTGAACTGCATCTCGCACCTGCTCTCGATGGTCCCCTACGAGCCGAGGCCCGTCCCCGAGATCGTGATGCCGCCACGCCAACGAGACGAGGGCTACGTGCGGCCGCCGCGCGAGATGTACACCTACGTGCCCGACCACGCCGACGAGGTGCTCGACGAGTGGAAGCAGCGGCAGTAGTCCATGTTGGACTACTGCGACGCTCTCCGGCGGGGTCAGACGAGGTCGTCGAGCGCTTCCGCGACGGGCTTGCGGATGCCCGTGACGAACGGGATCTCGACCTTCGTGTAGAGACGGGCCCTGGTGTTGCGCAGCTCGCGGATCACATCGACGAGATGATCCGCCCGCTCGGCCTCGAACGCGAGGATCCACTCCCAGTCGCCGAGGCCGAACCCGCTCGTGGTGTTGGCGAGCACCTGTGGGTACTCGCGGCCCACGACGCCGTGTTCACGCAGCAGCTCACCTCGCTCCTCGCGCGGCAGCAGGTACCACTCCGGCGTGCGCACGAACGGGTAGACGCAGAGGAACGTCTCGGGCGGCACACCCTTCACGAACGCGGGCTGGTGGTCGGGCGTGAACTCGGCCGGCTTCACGACACCCATGAACGTCCACGACAGGTGCATCAGGCCGCCGGCGCGCGTGCGCCGAAACTCGACGAGGAACCGCTGCACGTCCTGCGGCGTGTGGCCGACGATCCACAGCATCAGGTCGGCGTCGGCCCGGAACCCGACCGTGGAGTAGGTGCCCCGCACGTCGACGCGGCCGTCCCACGCCTTGTAGAGGTTCTCGATCTCCTGGACGGCGTCGCGCAGGTCGTCGGCATCGGCGAGCCGCTCCCGGAAGGCGGACGTCGCCCTGAACACCGGGTACAGCGTGTAGATCGTGGTCGGCTCCTCGGTCATGGCACCGTCTCCTCGTGGTCGCTCGGCGAGTGCTCGTTCGCGGCGATCAGGCGCTCGGCCACCTCGTCGGCGGCACGCACGCAGTCCGGCACGCCCACGCCGTCGTAGGGCTGGCCCACGACGACGATACCCGGAGGGAGGTTCTCCCGGATGCGGGCCACGCGGTCGAGGTGCCCCACCTCGTACTGCGGCATCGACGCCGGCCATCGCACGACCGTGGCCTGCTCGGGCATGTCGGGGAGCCGCACGGCGGCCGCGAGGTGCCGCGCACACGCCTCCACGATGTCGGCGTCGTCGGCATCGAGCACGTCCTCCTCCCCGACCGCGCCCACGTAGCACCGCACGACCGCCCGGGAGCCGAAGGCCTCACTCGGCCACTTGCTGCTGAGCCACGTCGCGGCGGTCATGGGGGCCTTCCCTCTGGGCACGACGAAGCCGGTGCCGTCGGGCAGCCCCGGCTGCGTGTCCTCGGCATAGACCATCAAGACCACGCCGGTCGAGGCGCAGGCGATACCGGCGAGATCCGCGGCAACGGCGGGCGCCGCATCGACGATGAGCCTCGACGCCTCATGGGCCGGGGTGGCGAGCACGATCACGTCGGCAGCGAGCGTGTCGCTCCCACCGAGCACGACCGCCCCGCTCTCGACGGAGGTCACCGCGGCGCTCGTGCGGATCCGTCCGTCCAGGCGCCCCGCGAGCTCGTCCGTCAGCCGCTGCACGCCACCTCGCGGTCGCACGAACATCGGGCCGAGCTGCGACCGCCGCGCGAGCTTCGACGTCGCCTGCGAACCGCGGAACAGGCTCCCCTGCGCCCGCTCCCACGTCACCAGGTCGGGGAACGTGGCCCGCACGCTCAGTCGGTCGACGTCGCCCGCGTGGAGTCCGGCGAGCAGCGGGCCGAGCGCGAGGTCGGTGGCCTCGTCGCCGAACCGCCGCCGCAGGAGCGAGCCGAGCGATTCGTCGTCGTCGCCCGTGCGAGCCTTCCGAACGAGATCCTGGGCGGCGCGGAGCTTCCCGGCTGCTGACAGGCCCGGCCATCGGAAGAGGTCGCCGACGTCGCCCGGGATCCCGAAGGGCGCGTCCTTCGGCAGCGGCACGAGGCCCGTGTCGGTCCACAGGTAGGCGCCGCTCGCACCCGGCGCCTCCAGGTCGATGCCGAGGTCCCTGCACAGCTCGACCGCCCACGGCTTGCGCGCGAGGAACGAGTCGGCGCCGGTCGGGAGTCTGAGACCGGCGACCTCCACGCTCCCGAGCTTGCCGCCGAGACGCGTGCCCGCCTCGAGGATCGTGACGTCGATCGACGGATCGGCCTGCACGAGGCGGTACGCGACGGTGAGGCCCGAGACCCCGCCGCCGACGATCGCGACCCGCCGCACGCCCGCCGCGCTCACCCCACCGGCACCTGCGCCACATGGTCGCGCACCACCTGCGCCAGCACGTCGAGATACTCGGGATCGGCGTTGGGCATGCGCGTACGCGCGAACACGATCCCGGCTTCCTCGGCGATCTGCTTGGCTTCGATGTCCAGGTCGTAGAGCACCTCGAGGTGATCGGCGACGAACCCCGCGCTGCAGACGAGCACCGCTGGATGCCCCTGCATCGCGAGCTGCTGGATCACGTCCTCGACGGGCGGGCCCCACCAGGGGTCGGCCGTGCGACCCGCGCTCTGCCAGGCGATCAGGGTGTGCTCGAGTCCGAGCCGCACCGCCACGAGATCGGCGGTCTCCTGCAGGCCATCGCGATATCGGCACGAATCGTCGCAGTCGCAGTACTTGCAGCGCTGCGATCCGTCGTCGAGCGTGCGCACCGGCAGCGAGTGCGCGCTGAAGATCACGGCGGTTCCCTCGCGCACGTCGTCGGAGAGTCCCTCGAGCCCCTCACGCACACGATCGGTCAGGAAGGCGATGAACGCCGGGTGGTCGTGGTAGCTGCGGACGAACGTGAACCTGGGGGTCTCCCCGTGGTCCTCGACGGCCTGCTGCACCCGCTCGACGTAGGTCTCCACCGACATCCCCGACCAGTGCGGGGCCATCACGATGCCGATCCCGCGCTCGATGCCGTCGGTGCGCATGCGATCGACGCCGTCGGGGATGAACGGCGGGGAGTGCTTCATGCCCAGGTACGCCCGGTACGTGTTGCCGCCGGCGTCGGCGTTCAGCCGTTCGACGATGCCTTGCGCCTGCGCATCGGTCGTCTCCCCGAGCGGGAACACGTTCCCGATCGCCTCGTAGCGATCCTTCAGCTCCTGCAGGTGCTCGGGTGTCGGCGGACGGCCGCCCCGGATGTCGGTGTAGTAGCGCTCGATGTCGTCGGGGCCGGCGGCGGTGCCGTAGGCCATGACGAGCACACCGATCGGTGGTGCGTCGATCACGTGGGCTTCCTTTCGCTTTCCGTGTGGACGAAGTCGGTGAGGCGCGCGAGCGTGTCGGGCGGGGTGTCGGGAAGCACCCCGTGCCCGAGGTTGAAGACGTGGCCGTCGCGGCCACCGGCCCGGCGCAGCACCTCGAGGGTCTTGCGCTCGACGACCTCCCACGGCGCGCCGAGCACCGCCGGGTCAAGGTTGCCCTGCACGGCCCGGTCGTGGCCGACCCGGTCCCATGCTTCGTCGAGCGGCACGCGCCAGTCGACGCCGATCACCTGCCCGCCCGAGACCGCCATCTCACCGAGCAGCTCACCGGTGCCGACGCCGAAGTGGATCACCGGCACGCCCAGATCGGCGAGCCCGGAGAAGATGCTCGACATGTGCGGCTGCACCCGGCGTCGGTAGTCGTCGCGGTCGAGCGCGCCGACCCACGAGTCGAAGACCTGCAGCGCCTGGGCACCGGCCTCCACCTGCGCCCGCAGATGGGGCACGACGATCGCGACGAGGGCGCGCATCAGGGCGTCCCACGCGACGTGGTCGCCGTGCATCACTGCCTTCGTTCGCTCGTGGGTGCGGCTGGTGCCGCCCTCGATCAAGTAGCTCGCGAGCGTGAACGGCGCGCCAGCGAACCCGATCAGCGGCACCGAGAGCTCCTCGCGCAGGAGCCGGATCGCTTCGAGGGCCTCGGGCACGTCCTGAACGGGTTGGAGCGGACGGAGCCGATCGACGTCGGCGACCGAGCGGACGGGCGTGTCGACCACCGGTCCTCGTCCGGGCTCGATGCGCACGTCGATGCCGACACCCGCGAGCGGCACCATGATGTCGCTGAAGACGATCGCGGCGTCGACGTCCATGCGCCGCAGCGGCTGCAGCGTGATCTCGACGACCTGTGCCGGGTCCTTGCAGGTCTCGAGGATGTCGCGGTCCCCGCGCAGCTCCCGATACTCCGGCAGGTAGCGACCCGCCTGGCGCATGAACCACACCGGAGTGCGGTCGACGCTCTGCAGTCGGCAGGCGCGCAGGAATCGGTCGCGGAAGGGGGCCGAGCTCATCCTTGCAGTCTACGGAGCGGGTCGACCCCAACCCTCTGCGTTCGGGTCGCTAGGGTTGACGGGGAGGTGACGTGACATGAGCGGACGGTTGGACGGCAAGCGAGTGGTCGTGTTGTTGGCGGAAGGCTTCGAAGATCTGGAGTTCCACGTGCCCCTGATGCGGCTGCAGGAGGAAGGCGCCGAGGTCACGGTCGCGGGCGTCTCGACCGACGAGGTCGCCGGTAAGCACGGCTTGCTCGCATCGGCCGAGACGACGGTCGACGCGATCGACGGCTCGACCTACGACGCGGTCGTGGTGCCCGGAGGATGGGCGCCCGACAAGCTGCGCCGATACGACTCGGTGAAGGACCTCGTGCGGAGCGCGCACGAGCGCGGCGCGGTCGTCGGCATGATCTGCCACGCCGGGTGGGTGGGCATCTCGGCAGGCATCGTGAAGGGGGTGCGCGCGACGGGCTCGATCGGCATCAAGGACGACCTCGAGAACGCCGGCGCGACGTGGGTCGAGGAGCCCGCGTTCCGTGACGGGAACATCGTCTGGGGCCGGGTCGTCGAGGACATCCCCGACTTCTGCCGCGAGCTGGTCGCCGCGATCGAGGCAGGCTGAGTCCCGGCCTAGGAGTACCAGCCCCGATGGTCCGGCGCGAAGTCGGGCTCGAATCCGCCGTCGCTCGCCTCCGCAAGCACCTTCCAGCGGATGGCCTTGTCGGGTTCGAAGAAGCGGGCGGCGACGCGGCAAGCGACCCGCTCGGACCGCCAGCCGACCTTCCCGGTGACACGGGCGTCGCGGTCACCCTTTGGCCAGATCCAGCATCCGGGATCCGCGAACGCGGCGATCAACATCCGGTGGTCGACACGCCGTCCGCCTGAGGCGTCGATGCGGACGTTGACTCGCCCTGTGGCGGATCGCACGTAGTAGCGGACGACGATGGCCACGATCCGCCGGCCGTCGACGGCCGCGAGCCGACGGGTGGTCGACGAGACGTCGGGGGGCTGGAAGTCCCGTTCCGGCTCGATGTCGCGCGGGTCGTAGCCCGTGTCGCGGTCGATCACTCCGGCGCCGGCCGGTCCGGCGACCGCGACGATCAGGCAGACCGCCACGGCCGCTCGAGACAGGTGACGCACGGAGCCCGCCGTCGCCGCCATGGCGACGACGCTACGCGGTTGCCCTTCGAGGCACAAGGTCGCTCCTGGGTGCTGACGTCGAGAAGCGGGAGGAGTGGGATTCGAACCCACGGGCCCGGTCGCCCGGACCAACGGTTTTCAAGACCGTCGCCTTCGTCCGCTCGGCCATCCTCCCGCTGCCTATCCTCGCAGGTGAGAGGGGTGTGACCCACCATCACCCCATTAGCTCGAGGCCCAACTGCAAACCAACGCAAACCAACGCCTCGAGATAGCAGGCAGGTAGCAGGGGCCCAGATACCTATGCCGATGCTGTGCTAGGTGGGGATCGGGTGGCCCGCGTCGCTGTCCCCCGCCGGCGGTCGATGCACCCCACCCCCGCCCCACCGGGACGCACCGGGGTGGACATCATGACCACCCGCGCCCTCGTCAGGCACCCGACCATCGGGTCATGGCTTTCGCCGACGTGCACGACGTCATCCGCCAGGAGCGTCCGTCCTCGACCGACGAGCAGATCGCGACGCTGTGGCTGGAGGTGACCCGTTTCGATGATTAGGGGACAGGCCGTTGACAGTCAGAGGAGGCTGAGCCCATGAACAGCGACAACGTGATCTCGGTTCGGGAGCTTCGGGAGGCCCGAGGCTGGAGTCTGCGCAAGACCGCGCTGCTGGTCGGCCTCAGCCCGAGTGAACTGTCCCGGGTCGAGGTCGGTGAACGGGGCCTGTCGGGTGCGGCCCGCATGCGGATGATCTCTGCCTTCGACCTGAAGGCCACAGACGTGCGTCGCATCGCCGAGCTGGACCCGTTCACGGCGGCGTCGCCAGGGTCGGCCGAGCGGAGCTACTTCCAACCCGGCACGCGCCCCGCTTGCTCGATCCACTTGTGCATCTCCGGTCCCTGCGCTTCCTCAAGGGTCGTGAGCTTGACGTAGCGGGTCCGTTCCGTGGTCCCGAGCGGTGGCGGAGGGTTGAATGCCGCGCCGCCGAAGAAGACGACATTCACGGAGACGTCGTAGGCGACCATCTCGATGATCCATCCGAGCTCGGGCAACCCGTAGTACGCCTTCTTCCATTTGACGGCATATTGAAGCCGCGGAATCGTCTCGCGGATCGAGTCGTCGAGCTGCTTGACGATGGGATGCAGGTCCGGCATCACGCGCCGGACCCAATCGTCGATATCGGCGTGGGTGTCCGCTGCCACCGGCGGCTTCTTGCTCGTACTTGGCTTGCGTGACTTCCCCATCGAACGTTCTCCTCCGTGCCTAACCTTCAGCGATTGATCCTGGCGAGGCAAGCTCGAGAGTAGGAACCTAGCCGGTAGAGGCGCGATGGGGGTAGTGGCGCTGCAGACCTCGTCTCACTCAAGTGCTGGATCGATCCTCCGGAGGAGTGCGACGAAGCCGTTTAGTCGGTCGAGCCACGGGTACACGTTCGGCGTCGCCGTGACCCGCACCGGCGGGGGACTGCACCCGCCCGGCGACGCTCCTCTCCGACGGAGCAGGAAGAAGCGGCTGTTCGAAGCAGCCGCTTCTTTCATGTGCGGTAGGCGTCGGCTCCCTGGCCGTATCCCCCGGCCGTTTCGACAGGGTAGAAGCGGCCCTTGATGGGTATGTCGCCTCCATCCGAAGGGAGGGCTCCATGCCGAAGAGGAAGCTGTACACCGTATCGAGCTCCAAGGACGGCGGCTGAGAGGCGAGGGATGTCCGATGCCGGCGTGATCGCATCCCGTGCTCACAAGCCCGAGGTCGTTCGGGCAGCGGCGAAGGTCGCTCGTCAGCAAGACTCGGCGTCACGTCGCATCCAGCGCCGAGACGGACGGGTCCAAGAGGAGCGGGCGTATCCACGCGGATCTGATCCGCGACGGACGAAGGGATAGAGCGATGGAGACCCAGATGCCTGAAGGCGACAAGATGCCCGACCCGCAGGGACCGGACGAGGTTCCTACCCAGGAGCCGACGGAGGAAGGCCTCCCGGAGGGTGGCGAAGAGGACACGCCAAGACCTGACCCGGATGCACTCGGGGAGTGAGTGTCTGACGTGTCTCTTCGCGGATAGACACGTTCCACCAACACTCACCTCGGAGGCGCCTTCCTCGACAGACGGTTGAGAACCTGTCGGGCGCTTCTTCTGCCGTCCGTCACTCGACAAGAGCTCACACCCGAGGCTTCGCGTCCTGCCACCGCTCAACATCCCCGCGACGCCACAGCCGATGCCGTCTGATCACCTTCGCCGGCTCGGGGAAGTCGCTCGGCGACGATCTGGCTCACGCGCTGCTCGTCAGTCACGGCGAGGAGCTTGACACGGAGCTGTTGGATGGACCTCGAGGGAGAGGGTGGGAATCGGTCGATCGAGATCTACTCGAGGTCCTCGAGCGGCGGGAAGTCGTCACGCTGGCCGAGCTGTTCGCACCGCCTGTCGTGTGACACCCAGCTAAGCGTGGCATGTCGGCGATCCGCACCTACCCTTACTGGGACCAGGGCGACGGTGTTGGCTGCTTCAGGCATACGAGGAACCCTCTGAAGTTCTCGGCGACACTTAGCCGGGCGGGATGTTCTGGTTCAGTCGGAAGAAGTTGTCGGAATCGTACTGCCGCTTCAGTGCAGTTAAGCGCTGGTACTTCGCTGGGCCGTATGCCTGCCGGACCCGTTCCTGACCCTCGTCCATCATGAAGTTCACATAGACGCTGGTGTGGTAGGGCTCCAAGGCCGTCCAGAGGCCGCGGGCCCACTCCCGCTCCTCATCGAATCCCTCGGCCGTCTGGCTGTTCCCGTTGATGTTGAACGTGTGGCCCGCGGCACGGCCGTTGAACGCGGTCCCGTCTTCGCCGACCCGCGCCACCGCCCCGCCGAGCTGCCAAAGCCCCACGCTGCTGATCGGAGATTCAATCCGCCGGCCGTGCTCCACCATGATGTCGATGACGTCGTCGTTGAGCTCAGCCACGTCACAGGAACGGAAGTAGTAGTGCCACCCGCTCTCGAAGCTCGCGTCGTACATCTGCTGGTGCTCGACGAACGGCCTCGGCTCGCACAGATCGAGGACTGGTGAGCTGAACCCCTTGAGCGGCCGCACCACCTTCTCACCTTCCTCGACGGAGCCGGCGTAGCAGCACACGACGGCGAGCACCCGCTCCCCGACGAGATCGGCAGGCATGCCTTCGATCGCAGGCGCTCTTCGTGCAATCACCAGCGTCATCAGGTCGTCGGGTGAGTCAGCGATCCAGTCCCGGTAGAAGCGCAAGACGTTCGGTGCGTCGTCGATCGGCCAGAACACGGGGCCCGCCACGACCTGGGGCCCGAGCGGATGGAGCCGGAACTCGAACTCCGTGACGATCCCGAAGTTCCCCCCACCGCCCCGCACCCCCCAGAACAGGTCAGCATTCTCCCCCTCGTTTGCCCGGATAAGTTCTCCATCGGCCGTGATCAGATCCACCGAGAGCAGGTTGTCGATGGTGAGCCCGAACCTCCGCATGGTGAACCCGATGCCCCCACCCAGCGTGAGCCCGGCCAGGCCGGTATGCGAAACAAAGCCTGCCGGAACGACGAGACCGAACGCTTGCGTCTCGTGGTCGAGCTCCCCAAGGAGGACGCCAGCCTGGGCTCGGACCGTTCGGTCCACAGGGTCCACCCGGACCGCCTTCATCAGGGAAAGGTCGATGACCATGCCACCGTCGCATACGGAGTAGCCAGGGAAACTGTGGCCTCCGCCACGAACCGCCACGAGAAGGCCGTGCGCTCTGGCAAAGCGCACGGCCGCAATCACGTCCGCCGCCCCGGTGCAGCGGGCGATCAGCGCCGGGAACCGGTCGATCGAGCCGTTCCACACCTTCCGGTGCTGTTCGTAGTTGACATCGCCGGAGCGAACCAGCTCTCCGCGAAGGATGGACGCCAACTCTTCGGCCGCATTCCCGTCGAAGTGGACTGGATCCGTGGTCGCCATCGCTCCTCCTCACGGCCGGGGTCTCTGAGTCAACGCCTGTCAGGCACTCAGGTCCACCCTTTGCTCGAGGAAAGATCCGGCCATCAAGCACATAACCGCACCTGTCGCGTCACGGCGAGGTGTCGCCCCACTCGATGCTCGCGTGCAAGGTACATTCACGCGCACTCGGGCACCGCATGGTGCGCCGTCGACCCGCGAGGAGCAGAAACACCGAGCCTGCGGTGACACGCAGCAGTCGAAGACCGGCGCCTCGCTTCTCGTCGGGGGCGGTCGAGGGGAGCGACCCTGTTCCCCGGCTCGAAGCCCTCTGGTCACTGTTGTATGACGAAGGCGTCGACATCGTGCTGAACGGACACGCCCATCAGTACGAACGGTTCGCGCCCCTCGACGACGACGGAGTGATCGACGAGGCCGCGGGCCTTCGCGAGTTCGTGGTGGGCACCGGCGGTGGGACACCGCATCCCTTCGAAGAGGAGCCTTCCGCCGGCTCACCGGGTGCGACGCACCGACGTGCTCGGGGTGCTGGAGCTCGTCATGCGCCCTCGGGGCTACGGATGGAGGTTCGTGAGGGTCGACGGCACGGTCCTCGATCACGGCGGCGGACGATGCCACGGCGAGGTGCGACCCGTGACGCTGCGTGATGCGACGCGACCCTCGCCCGCGCTAGGGGGCCAGCAGTACGCCCATCGTCACGACGCCCGCCAGCGCCGGTAACAGGAGCGCCACCCAGGCCAGCGCGTCGGTCACCCCATCACGATGAAGGCGAGAACGTCGTCTCGCCTCGGCCGCGACCGCCTTCTGCGCGGCTCGAGGAAGGTCCAGGTCGCCGTACCGCTCGATCACCTCGAACGACGCGGTGGAAAGGACCGATGCATCGGGTGGCGGCACATCACGATCGTGGGCGACCCAGGCGGCCTGTTGATACTCCATCGCCTGCATCTCGGCGCCGATCAACGACTCGTCGGCTCGCCCCGGAAGTACGCTTCGTTCTCCCATAGCTCCAGGATGGCAGGGGGCTACTGAACGTGGCCTGAACCCGACGGTCAGAGGGTCGTTGACATCGCCGGTTCGAAGTTCGACGCTGATCCTCCTGAGCGAAGGCCATTTCGGCCCTTCCACGAGATGCTCGGCCGCGCTACCCTGCGCGACGTGACGGAGACCCCCGACTTCCTCCACGACGAGGCCCTCTACCGACGCATCGTGGAGGAATCCCCTGCGGCGGTGGTGCTGCTGACGAACGAGCCCGCCGCGCGCGTGCTGTTCGCGAGTCCCCGGATCGAGGAGATCTCGGGGTTCACGCCCGACGACCTCTTGACGCAACCCGGGTTGTGGGTCGAGCGCCTGCATCCTGAGGAGGCCCATGGTCTCGGGGCACGCTGGGCCTCGGCGGTCGCATCGGGTGAGCGATTCAGCGAGGAGTACCGGTTCCTGCATCGGACCGGGGAGTGGCGGTGGATCCGGGAGATCTCCTCGCCGGTCCGTGCCCCCGACGGCACCGTGCGCTACCGGCAAAGCTTCACCGAGGACATCACGTCGGAGCGATTCGCCGAGGCGCAGGCCGAGCGCTCCGAGGCTCGTTACCGCGCCCTCGTCGAACGGCTGCCCGTGATCGTGTACGTGGACTCCGACGAGTTCGAGCCGATGAGCCTCTACATCAGCCCGAACTCCGAGGAGGTCCTGGGGATGCGGCCCGACGCCTTGATCGCCGACCGTAACCTGTGGATGGCCTCGACGCACCCCGACGACCGCGAGCGCATCCGCGCCGCGTGGGCCGAGTCGGTCCGCACCCGCCGGCCGTTCCGCGAGGAGTACCGGCGACTGCGGCCGAACGGCGACGTCGTGTGGGTCCGCGACGAGTCGATCCTCGTCCGTGACGACGACGACCTGCCGATGTTCTGGCAGGGCGTGCTGCTCGACATCACCGCGGAGCGATCGGCGGAGACCGCCTTCCGCCGCTCGGAGGATCGGTACCGCGACCTGATCGAGCACCTGCCGTTCATCGTCTACATCGACGCGTACGGGCCGGCCGAGGCGAGCCGGTACGTGAGCCCCAACGTCCTCGATGTGCTCGGCCATCCCGCCGAGGCGTTCGACCGCACCTTCCTCTGGCAGCAGCTTCTGCACCCGGACGACCTGGATCGGGCCCTCGCCGCCTGGGGCCACGGGTGGTCAACGGGCGCCGGGTGGTCGGTCGAGTACCGGTTCGTCCACCCCGACGGGCACGACGTGCCGGTCCGCGACGAGGCCCGGATGGTGGTCGATCCGGCGACGGGAGAACCTACGTGGCAGGGGGTCATCATCGACCTCACCGCCGAGAAGCAGAGCGAGGCGGAGCTCCGGAGGTCGGAGCAGCTCCACCGCGCGCTCGTGGAGCAGGTGCCTGCGGTCGTCTACCTCGATCGCTACGACGAGGGCAGGCACACCACCTTCAACAGCCCCCGAGTGACCGAGATGACGGGGATCCCTCCACAGCGCTGGATCGACGATCCCGGGCTGTGGCAGCGAGTGATCCATCCCGACGACCTCGAGCGGGTGCGCACGGAGCTCGAGCGGTGCGTCGCGGAGACCCGCACGCTGGACATCGAGTACCGGTGGCGGCACCTCGATGGTCACGAGGTCTGGGTGCACGACACCTGCGCGCCGGTCCTGGGTGAGGACGGCGCGGTCGAGTACTGGCTGGGCGTGATGATCGACATCACCGAGCAACGGCTCGCCGAGCAACGGCTCCTGGCGAGCGAGCGCCGATACCGCGCCCTCGTGGAACAGGTGCCGGCGATCATGTACGAGATGGGGCCCGACGACGAACGTCGGACCCTGTTCGTCTCGCCGCACGTCGAGGCGATCCTCGGCTACAAGCGTCAGGAGTGGCTGGATCAGCCCGACATCTGGGTGGAGCTCCTGCACCCCGACGATCGAGAGCGGGAGCTCGCGGCCCACGACCGGCACAACGAGACCGGGGAACCCTGGCAACGCGAGTATCGGCTGATCGCGAGCGACGGCCGTGAGGTTTGGGTGCACGACCAGGCGCAGCTCGTGCATGACGCCGAGGGATCGCGGTGGCTCGGCGTGATGCTCGACATCACCCCACAGAAGGATGCCGAGGAGCTGCTCCGCCTGGCCAAGGACGAGCTCGAGATGCGCGTGCTCACCCGCACGGCCGAGCTCGAGGACGCCAACGAGATGATGAGCCTCGAGATCGGTGAACGCCGCCGGATCGAAGGCCGGCTCCGCGAGGCGGAGACGCGGTACCGCTTGCTGCTCGAGGACCTGCCGGCCGCGGTGTACTCATGGGAGACCAACTGGGAAGACGACCCCGAGCCGGCCGACACCGCGCTCTATACCAGCCCTCAGCTCGAGCGGATCCTCGGGTTCCCCCGTGAGGAGTGGCATCGCCCCGGCTTCTGGCAGGAACGGCTCCACCCGCACGACCGTGACCGCATCATCCCGCTCGCCGAGCACAGCATCGAGACGGGCGAGCCGTTCAGCGCCGAATACCGCTACCTGGCGGCCGACGGTCGCATCGTCTGGGTGCTGGACCGGGCGACGTTGCGCACGCGCGACCGGCACGGTCGCCCCCGCCTGTTCCAGGGCGTGATGCTCGACATCACCGAGCTGAAGGAGGCCGAGGCCAAGGCGCGCGAGGCCGAAGAGCGCTTCCGCCGACTCGCGGAGGAAGGCCCCTTCGTCGTCTACCAATTCGAGCTCGAGCATGGCGATCCGCCGGTGGTGCACCTGCGTTACCTGAGCCCCTCCGCCGCCGAGCTGTTGAACGTGCCGGCGTCGCTGTGGGTAGGAGGGAGTCTCGGGGAGTGGTTCGAGCTGATGCATCCGGACGACGTCGAACGCATGCGTCCGCTCGCGCAGCGCGCGTTCGCCACGGGAGGACCGTGGAACTACGTGTTCCGCATGATCGGAGCCGACGGGCGGATCGTGTGGCTGCTCGACCGTGGACGCGCGATCGAACGCGACGCCGAGGGTCGGCCGACCTTCTTCCAGGGGATCATGCTCGACGTCACAGAGGAGGCCGAGTTGCACGCGGCGCTGGAGACGTCGGAGGCGACCCTACGGTCGTTGGTCGAGACGATGCCCGCAACGCCGTGGACGGAGGTGATGGACCCCGCGTCAGGGCGTGGGAAGTACCGTTTCATCGGACCGCAGGTTCAGGAGCTCTTCGGCTATACGCCGCATGAGCTCTTCACGGAGCCCGATCACTTCTTCCGACTGGTCCACCCCGACGACCGGGAACGGTTGAAAGCAGCGTCGGACCGCTGCGATCGCACCGGGGAACCCTGGGATCAGTTCTACCGGGTGGAGCACCGTGACGGCTCGGTGCACTGGATCTTCAGCTATGCCCGACGCACCTTCGAGGACGACCGGCCCGTGTGGCACGGGGTGTCGATCGACGTGACGCGACATGTGACGTCCGGCTCGTTCCCGGTCGCCGTCGGCGACGCGACCGAGGTCGATCGGGGCCTGATCTAGGACGAGGTGGGACGGAGCACGCGCGCCAGTTCGGGCAGATACGGGTGCAGCTTCTCCGGGAGCACCACGGACCCGTCGGCCTGCTGGTGGTTCTCGAGGAGCGCGATCAGGGTTCGCCCGATCGCCGTGGCAGTGCCGTTCAAGGTGTGAGGAACCCCGATGCTTCCATCGCCCCAGCGAATCCTGGTCTGCGCTCGCCGGGCGCCGTAGTCCGTGTAGTTCGAGCAGGACGTGATCTCTCGATAGCGCTGCTGCCCCGGAAGCCACGCTTCGATGTCGTACTTCTTCGCGGCGGCACCTCCGAGGTCGCCGGCCGCGATGTTCACCACCCTGTACGGCAGGTCGAAGTTGCCGACGATCTCCTCTTCGACGGACACGAGAAACTCGAGCTCGTCCCAGCTCGAGCTCGGGTGGCTGAACGAGAACATCTCGACCTTGTCGAACTGGTGCACACGGAACATGCCGCCCATGTCCTTGCCATACGTGCCCGCCTCCCGGCGGAAACACGTGGAGTAGCCGGCGTAGCGAAGCGGTAACGCGCCCTCGTCGAGGATCTCACCCATGTGCAGCGCGGCGAGCGGCACCTCCGACGTGCCGACCAGATAGAGCTGGTCGGCGTCGGTCCGATAGATGTTGGCTTCGTCGGTCGGGAAGAATCCCGAGCCGTACATCACCTCTTCCCGGACGAGCACGGGCGGGATCACCGGCACGAATCCCTTGTCCGCCAGTATGTCCATCGCGTGACGCATCAGCGCGAACTGCACGAACACGAGATCGCCGAGCACGTAGACGAACCGTGACCCGCTCGCCCGCACGGCGCGGTCGACGTCGAGCACGCCGAGCAGCGCGCCGAGTTCGGCGTGATCCTTCGGCTCGAAGGCGAACTCCGCCGGCTCGAGGTGACGCCGCACCTCGACCGCATCATCGTCGGTGAACCCGTCGGGCGCGCTCTCGTGCGGAAGGTTCGGCGTGGCCGCCAAGAGCGAGGCGAGTGAGGCTTCGGCCTCGGCGAGCTGCGGTTCGAGCTCCTTCAGCTCGGCGGAGACGCGGGCGACGTCGTCGATCAGGCGCTGCTTCTCGTCGCCCTCGGCACGCCCGATCGCTTTCGACGCCTTGTTCTGCTCGGCGCGCAGCGCGTCGACGCGGGCGGTGAGGTTCCGGCGCCGCCGGTCGACGGCGAGCAGCTGGTCGACGGAGTCGCCGAGGTTGCGGCGTGCGAGCGCGGTGCGGAACCGCTCCGGGTCGTCCCTGACGGCCTTGATGTCGAGCATGCCGCTACGGCACCTTGACCTGCTCGCCGCCCTTGGCCTCGGTCTGTTCGCTCCGGCCCTGTTGCGCGGGCGCGGTCGAGCCGGCGTCCATGATGCTCTGCCCGTGGAAGATGCCGCCTTCCTCGACGACGAGCGTCTTCGACGTGATGTTGCCGTCGATGCGGCCGCCGCGAGCGAGGTGTGCCTTGCCCTTGACGATGAGGTTGCCCTTGAACTTCCCGCCCACGCTCACGTTCTGCGCGCGGATATCGGCCTCGACCTGGCTCTGGGGAGATAGCGTGACGTCGCCGTCGGCGTTGATCTGCCCCTTCACCTGGCCGTCGATGCGCAGGCTGCCAGCCGAGACGACGTTGCCTTCCAGGCGCGCGCCCGCGCCGACGATCGTGACCTCTCCGTTGTCCTCAGCCATGTCGCCTCCCTGGGTTCGTGTCCGCCGTCCTGCGTCGGGCTCGTCGGCGCCGGGCGCCGTCGCGGCGATCGGGTCGTCGTCGTCGCGCTTGAAGATCATCGGGCCTCCACGGGCTCGGCGTCGCCGGCCATCGCCTGTCGGATCGCCTCGGCCTCCTCGGTCGAAAGGTTGTACGAGCTCGCGCCGTGGGTGACGGGCTTCGCATAGACGCGCGTCTCCTGCCGGCCGTTGATCGAGGTGAGCACGACACCCGTGCCGTGGTCGTCGAGCAGGGCGCACGAGAACGAGAGCCTTCCACCGACGTCCTCGAACGCGTCGAAGCGCAGGAGCGCGACGTGCCTGACGCTGCCGTCGACCAGCGCCTGCTGCTTCTTGTCCGTGGCGTTCAGCACCCGCACCGCTTGCTCCAGCCGCTCGATGCGCTCTGCGTGACCCGTGAGCACGCCACGCAGCGCCTCGCTCATCTGGATGGGCCCGGTCGGTTCCTTGGCGCGACGACCGCCGCCTCCCACGATCGAGAACACGATCGCGAGCACCGACAGGCCGATCGCGACGAGGGCGATCAGGGTGAGGGTGCTGTCGGACAAGGTCATCGGCTCGTCCTCGCGGAGCGTTCGAGGGTCTCACGGCCCGGTGGGGCCTCACTATACGACGGGGCCCCGGCCCGACGGTCCCCGTGTGGCGATGCCGTGACGCCCACCCGCCCCGCGCCTGGTCGCGTTACCATCGGGCCCCCATGTCGGCCCCCCTGACCGAACCTTCCCTGCTCGGCTCGCTCCTCGCGGGCCGCTACGAGATCCGTGCGCCGCTCGGGCGTGGAGGCATGGGCGAGGTCTTCGAGGCCGTCGACCGTCGTCTCGGGCGGACCGTCGCGATCAAGGTTCTGCGACAGGAGCTCGCGGCCAACGATCGGTTCCTGGCTCGCTTCCGCCGGGAGGCCGCCACCGCCGCCGGACTCGCGCACGTCGGCATCGTCTCGGTGCACGACATCGGCGACGACGCCGGGCGGACATACATCGTGATGGAGTTCGTGGCCGGGCGCACGCTCGTGGATCTCGATCGTGACGCCGACGCGCACGACCCCCGTTGGATCGCCCGCATCGGCGCGGCGGCGGCTCGGGCCCTCGCGCATGCCCATGAGCGCGGGATCGTCCACCGCGACGTCTCGCCCGCCAACATCATGGTCACGACCGACGGCGCGGTGAAGATCCTCGACTTCGGCATCGCCCGTGACGGCGGCGACGCCCACTCGTCGGCGGCTTCGCGCGGCACGATCGCATACGTCGCGCCCGAGGTCCTTCGCGGAGGCACGGCCGATGCACGTGCCGATCTGTACTCGCTCGGCGCAGTGCTCGCGGAGCTCGCTCGTGGTCTCGACGACCACCGGCTCCGCGCGGCGCTCGACCGTGCCACGGCGACCGATCCCGTCGCACGGTTCGCCTCCGCCACCGCGTTCTCCGGCGCGCTCGACGCGATCGCGGCGGGCACCGACCCGGTGCTCACGCCGCGAACCGGCGAGCGACACCGACCGGCCCGGGATCGCACGGAGCCGATCGTGCGGATCGCGACTCGCCCCCTCGCGTCGGCATCATCGAGTCGGCCGGTCGCCGAGCCGGCGCGGTCCTCCGCGCCGCTGCAGCCGACCGTCGAGCCCGCCCGAGGCATCGTGGGGTCTCGCCCACGTCGCAGACGACGGGGGGCGCGCCTCGGTCGCACGATCGTCGTCGTCGCGCTCATCGGCGTCGCCATCGGGAGCGCGCTCGTCCTCGGCCAGGCGTTCGTCACGATGTCGACTCCCCAGCCCGCCGGGACCGTCACCGGTCCCGACCCGGTGCCGGCGCCAACGGGCCTGGTGGGCGCCGCATCGTGCGACGGCCTCTTCTCGACCGGCGTGGACCTCGCGTGGACGGGCTCGGGACCGGTGAAGGGATACGAGATCTTGCGGAAGGGCGGCACCGGTGAGCGGACACTCGTCGCTCGGCTGCGCGGTGTACACACCGAGGCGTTCCGGGATGCCGACCTCGGCGTCGACGCTTCGTACCGGTACCGAGTTCGCGCGTTCGACGGCCCGCGGGTGAGCGAGTGGTCGAACGCCGTCGACATCGCGACACCGTTCCTCTGCCTCACATGAGGCTGGCGGTCGCAGCACGTCCCCGCGCACGGCAAGGAACCGCAAGCCCTCCTCGCCCGGCGTCATCGGTCGGGACTATCGTTGACGACGATGTCACGACGGCTCCGCCCGCTCGCCGATCGCGAGGCGATCATGGCCCTCGGTCTGGCGGGCGCCGGCTTCCTCTCGCTCGAGGCGACCCTGCCCGCCGCGGGGGCTCTCGCGGTGCGGACGTTCCGCACCCAGCGTTCGACCGACGGCACCGGCCCCGCCGTCGGGGTCCTCGTGTTCGCGATCGCGTGGGTCAGCTTCCTACTCGGCTACCCGACATTGCGGGCGATGTGGCTGACGGCGACCGAGCACCACGACCCCGCGAGGGTCGCGGCCTTCGTGGTCGGCTGGCTCGCCCTCGCGGCGACGGCCCTGTTGCTCGCGAACTTCCTCTGCCGCTGCCACCCCGAGCGTCTCGTCGCACGGGCGATCGCGCGCGCCGGCATCGTCACGGTCATCGCGGCCGGGTTGCTGCAATTCCTGGCGGTCACGAACGCCATGCTGCAGGAGGCGTCGAGGGAATGTGGCGACTCGCTCGCCGACTGCCTCGGCTCAACCCCGTGGGCGTCGCTCGCCCCGGCGCTGGCGGTCGGCACCGCCTGGCTCGTGGTGTCGCTCGCCGGTTCCGGACTCGCCCGCGTCCGGCGAGAAAGGCTCCTCAGACCACGCCCACGAGCGACCGGGTCGTGACTCCGGCGAAACCCCTTGCTCTCGGAGGGCGGTAGGATCGCGGGAAACGCGGGCGGCATGCGCGCCATCGCAGGGCGCCGCTCACGCCGCCGAAGGATGAAGCAGGGGGACCAACGGATCCCAGTCGCCGCGGAGCACCTCGACCAGCGACGGCGGCGTGATCACCGTCGCGGCGCCCCGCGTCGGCCGTGGACGTGCACCTTCGTAGCCGGCGGGCGTCCATCGCAGCAGGGATCCCGAAGCCACGAGGAACGGAGCTTCTGCATCGACGACCATGACCCCGTCGGGCAGCGAGCCGAACGGCGCTTCGTGACGGCGTTGGGATCTCGTCGTCGGATCGAAGCGCTCGGCATGGAGGTGGGCATCGATCTCGTCCGCCCCCGTCGGTTCCGGGTGCAGCTCTCCCCAGATCTCGCGGAACCGGATGAAATCCGCTCGCCTGCACAGCGCGCACGGCCGGTGCCCGGCGGCGAACGCGGTGACCTCGTCGAGGAAGAACAGCTCGGTGAACCGACCCGGCTGCAACAACGGCGAGCGGTGCCAGCCGCGGTACCGCAGGCGGCACGCGATCCAGCGCTTCCCGTTGAACCGACGGCGGATGCGGCCTGCGTCGTCGTGGAGGCACCCTCGATTGCCGTACACGAGCCCTCGGGCTGGGTCGGTGATCAGCTCGCCGAACGGCGTCACGCGATTCTGCAGGGGCATCGGCGCACGATACCGAGGTGCCGACTCCGTTGGTCGGGAAGCCCCCGAGCCGCTCCCTGGTAAGCCCGATCTCCCCAGAGAGGCCCAGGTCCCCTTGCCGAACGACGGGACGGATGGTGGACCCTGGTGGTCAGGCCGCGTTCGCGGAACGGATCTCCGCCCGCCGCTCGCACAGGTGATCCGCGACCCCGATGCTCGTGAAGGGCAGGATCGGGGCGAGCAGCAGCGCGGCCTCGGGCACGATCCGAAGCGTGACGAACACCCACGCCGTCGCCGCGAGCACGGCCAGCGCGCGAGCCTTCCCGTGGTGGTGGAGATCGGAGCGGAGGGCGACGATGCCGCCGGCGCCCACAGCCGCGACGAGACCGGTCGCCGCGTCGGCCGCGAGCGCCGACACGGGGATCCCCACGAGGAGCGTGAGCCCCATAGCCTTCAAGACCGCCGCAGGTGCACGCGGATGCTCCGAGGCGAACGCGAGGATGAGGAAGACGAACGGGATCAGCGCGAGGCCGAAGGCGATGAAGGGGCCGGCCCGAGGGCCGCCGTCGGCGGTCATCGAGACGAGGCCCGCCACGATCGACCAGTCGGCGACGGCGAGCAGCAGGGTGGAGAGCAGGATCGCGCGCCACTTCTTCCGCGCAGCGATTGGTTCGGTGCCGGAGACGAACGCTCGCGGGAGCCGCCGCGCCCGCTTCACCCCTTCACCGATCCCGCCGTGAGGCCCCGCACGAAGTACTTCTGAAGGGTGAAGAAGACCGCCAGCGGCAGCACCATCGTGAGGAACGCGGCCGACGTGAGCAGGTGCCAGTTCTCGCCTCGGGAGCCCACGAGGTTCGCGAGCTTGATCGTGAGGACCTGCGTCTCCTGCGTGCCGCCCAGGAGCACGTAGGCCACCAGGAGGTCGTTCCATACCCACAGGAACTGGAAGATCGCGAACGCCGCGAGCGCAGGCACCGACAGCGGCACGATCAAGCGCCAGAAGATCGTGAAATGGTCGGCCCCGTCCATCTTGGCGGACTCGATGATCGACGACGGCAGCGATCGGATGTAGTTCGCGAGCAGGTACGTCGCCAGGGGCAACCCGAAGCCCGCATGCGCCAGCCAGATCCCGAGGAACGTGCCGTTCAGGTCGAGGTCGGGGAACAGCTGGAACGGGCCGAGGCTCGCGCCTTGCGTGTACAGGCGCAGGATCGGGATCAGCGACATCTGCAGCGGAACGACCAGCAGGCCGACGACGACCACGAACAACACGTACCGGCCCCGGAACTCCATCCACGAGAACGCATAGGCAGCGAAGGCGGCGATCGTGATCGGGATCACGGTCGAGGGGATCGCGACGGCGAGGCTGTTGAGGAACGAGTTCCCGAACCCCTCCTTCGTGAGCGCGATCCGGTAGTTCTCCAGGGTCCAGTCCGCGATCCGCCACGGATGCGCGAGCGCCGTCCACCACCCCGACGTGTCGGCGAGCTCCTCCGGGCGCAACGACGTGACGAGCACGCCCAGCGTGGGGATCAGCCACAGGAGCACGATCGCGAGCACCGTGATCCTCACGAACCACGAGCCGCGCTGGTTCGCGCCGGGAGCCTCGTCGTCATGCGCCGATCCAACGTCGATGCTGGGGAGCGGTTGGGTCGCGCTCACCGGATCGCCTCCTCTTCACGGAACCGGCGAACGTTCCAGATCAGCACGGGCACGATCGCGACGAACAGGACCACGGCGATCGCGGCCCCGCGCCCGTCGTGGTTACTGATGAAGAACCACCGGAGCATGCGTTCCGCGATCACCTCGGTGCCGTCCGACTCGGCGTTTCCCATCACGAAGACGATATCGAAGACCTTCAGGGCGTTGATCACCATGTACGTGGTGACGACGACGATCGTCGGCAAGATGGTGGGCACCATGATGCGGCGGAACACTTGCCACTCCGACGCGCCGTCGATGCGCGCGGCCTCGACGATCTCGTCAGGGATCGACTTTATCGCCGCCGACAACACGACCATCGCGAACCCGGTTTGCATCCAAACCATGATCACCATCAGGAACATGTTGTTCCACGGCTTGAGCTGGAGCCACGCGACCGGATCCTGACCGAGCCCCTGCATGACGCCGTTCAGCAGTCCGATGTTCGTTCCGAAGCCCTCGGGCCGGAAGCTGTAGATCAGCCGCCACGTGACCGACGCGCCCACGAACGAGATCGCGAGCGGCAGGAAGATCAAGGACTTCGCGATCGCTTCACCGCGTCGCAGCCGGTCGACCAACGTCGCGAAGATCAACCCCACGCTCACCGCGAAGAGCGGCACGATCACGATCCACCCGAACGTGTTCCGGATCGACCGAAGCATGCTCTCGTCGGTGAACACGAAGGCGTAGTTGTCGAGCCCCACGAACTCCTGCCCGCGCGCGTCCTTCAGGCTGGTGAGCAGCGTGTTGACCACCGGATACACGAGGAACACGCCCAGGATCACGAGCGCGGGTCCCACGAACACCCATGGGCGCACGCCCTCTCGGTAACGGGAAGGCAGCAGGTCGACGGCCTCGTTCATCGCCCAGTAGAGCGCGAAGACACCGACCACCCCGACGACGATCGCGACGAGCACGACGACGATCCGGTTCGCGTCCTCGTTCCGCAGGAAGTTGAAGGTCGCCCAGAGCAGGAAGAAGGCCGCGATCGGGATCGCGAACGCCCCCGCGATCCTGAGGATCGACATCACGAGACGCCCACCCGCGCGCGGCAGCGGCGCGAGCGGCGCGGTCGGCTCCCCGGTCGCCGTGCTCACCCGTCGGCCCCCCCTTCACCCGACGCGAACGGGGAGCGGCCGTTCGACGACCGCTCCCGCGCCGCGTGCCCGAGCAGGCGGGCCTGGGTCACTCCTGGGCCGGCCAGCTCGCCTCGATCTCGTCCATGATCGACTGCAGCGAGTCCGGCCCTTCCTGCATGTACTGCAGCATGCCGGTCCAGAAGCTGCCCTGCCCAACCTCCGGTGGCATCAGATCCGATGCATCGAATCCGCCGGTGCCGGACGTCGAAGCCGTGCTCAGGATCTCCGACGCCTCCGCGAGGATGTCGTTGGCATAACACTCCGGCCCGACCTTGACGTTCGGAGAGATCCTCGACGCGGCCGTGATGCCGCCCATCCCGCACTGGACGTCGACGCCGATGAAGCGGTTGAGGAAGTCTCGCACCTCGGGAGCGTCACGACCGACGATGGCCATCTCGCCCGCGTACAGCGTCCCCTCCTGATCGATCGGGGGAAGCGGGAACCAGTCGTAGTCCACGCCGGACTCCGCATCGGCCGGGAAGAACGCGTTGATGAAGCTGGCCTGCCGATGAAGCCAACACTTCGGCGGGTTCTCGAACATCGGCCCTGGCGCATCGCCGAACTCGACCGACGGCGTGTTCTCGGGACCGCCGAGCACGTACCCCTCCCGGAACATCACGTCGCCGAACTGCTCGACAGCAGCAACGATCTGCGGGTCGTTGAAGGGGATCTCGTGCTTCCACCACTGCTCGTAGACATCGGGCCCGGCCGTGCGAAGCACGATGTCCTCGACCCAGTCGGTCGCCGGCCAGCCGCTCGAGCCTTCGCTCTTGAACCCCACGCACCACGGCGTGCTCCCGTCGGCGGCGATCTGATCGCTCAACGCCATGAGCTCGTCCCAGGTGGTCGGGACCTCGTACCCAGCGGCGTCGAAGTCGTCCTTCGGGTACCAGACCATGCTCTTCAGGTTGATGTTGGTCGGCAGGCCGTAGTGCTTGCCCTCGTACTCGCCGAGGGCCATGAAGGACTCACCGAACGTCGCGGTCAGCTCGTCGATGTCGAATCCCAGGTCCTCGAGTGCGATCGCGGTGCCCGCTGCCGCCTGTGCCGGCACACTTCCGGGCTGGGGCAGCAACGCGATGTCGAGCGTGCCACCTTCGGCGCGGATCTGGAGCTGCTCCTCGAAGTTCCCCGACGCCTCGATCTCCGCCTGATATTCGACGTCGGGGTTGACCTCCGCATCGAGCACCTCTTGGACGGCCTCGGCTTCCTCGGGTTCCACCGCGCTCAAGATGTTCACGTTGCCCGTGTCCTCGCCCGCTGGGGATCCGCTGGCGCTCGGTTCATCGCCGCCGCCCTCATCGCTGGTACAGGCTGCGGCGATCAGCAGCATGACAGCGAACGGCGCGACAAGTCGGAGTCGGCGCATCGCTCTTTCCTCCTTGGTGTCCGAATGCCTATTTCATCCATAGGTTCCCGCCGGGGTCAACTCAATCGATCACACACTCCTCATGGTTGGGTCGCCATCTCCGTTGCAGGGCAGGGAACCCCGCACCACGGGTTTGGGCGGGGCGGCCCCCTGGACAGCCGAACCTCATGGTCCCCAACGCCCTCCGTTCGTGCTGATGACATCTCGGAACCAGCGGGCGCTGTCCTTCGGGATGCGCGCCTGCGTCTCGAAGTCCACCCGGACGATCCCGAATCGCGGTTCGTAGCCCTCGGCCCATTCGAAGTTGTCGAGGAGGGACCACACGAGGTACCCCCCCAGGGGCACCCCGGCCGCGAGGGCGTCGCGCATCGCTTCCACGTGCGCGCCGAGGTACGCGACGCGATCCGCGTCGTGGATCGACCCGTCGGACTCGGGCCGGTCGTCGAAGGCCGCGCCGTTCTCCGTGACGAAGACGGAGGGTGGACCGTACTCGCGATGCACGCGCACGAGCATCTCCGTCAGGCCGTCCGAGTGTATCGGCCATCCCAGCGACGTCACCGCCGCATCGGGTGGAGTGACTGACCACGCGTCGAGCGAGGCCGGCAGCTCGCTCGGGCGGGGGGTGGGAGGCTCCCGTCCGACGATCGTGTGCGCCGAGTAGTAGTTCACGCCCAGGAGATCGATTGGCCGGGCGATCTCGACGAGGTCGCCCTCATGCAGGAACCCGAGGTCGGCGCCCTCGAGCGGCACCGGCGGGTACCCGCGACCGAAGATGGGATCGAGGTAGAGCCTGTTCAGCTGCTCGTCGGCACGCTCGGCCGCGCGCTCATCCTCGGATGAGGAGCTCGCCGGGCGACAGGGGTAGAGGTTGAGCGCGATCCCCACCCGTGCCGACGTTGTCGAACGGATCGCGTCGACGGCGCGGCCATGGGCGAGCAGAAGATGGTGGGTGGCGGAGAGGGCGGCCCGCTCGTCGTGCCGGCCCGGTGCGTGGACCCCGCTCGCGTACCCGAGCCAGGCCGCGACCATCGGTTCGTTGATCGTGATCCACATGGGCACCGAGTCCCCGAGCGCCTCGGCCACGATCGCCGCGTACTCGGCGAAGCAGTCGGCGGTCTCGCGAGCCGGCCACCCGCCGATGTCCTCGAGCGCCTGCGGCAGGTCCCAGTGGTAGAGCGTCGGCACGGGTGTGATGCCGCGGACCAGGAGCGCATCGACCAGTCTCCGGTAGTGATCGAGCCCCCGCTGGTTTGCGGGGCCGCGGCCGTGGGGCTGGATCCTGGGCCAGGCCACCGAGAAGCGATACGCGCCGATGCCGAGGTCGGCCATCAACGTGGCGTCTTCTTCGTAGCGGTGGTACTGATCGCACGCGACGTCGCCAGTGTCCCCGTCGCGGACGGCGCCCGGGATGCGGCAGAACGTGTCCCAGATGGACTCTCCCCGCCCGTCCTCGTGCACCGCCCCCTCGACCTGGTAGGCCGACGTCGCGGCCCCCCAGAGGAAGCCTTCGGGGAAGGAAGGCCCGGCCCCTGCTGGGCTGCTCAGCTCAGCTCTCCCTCGTAGATCCCCAGCCCCGTGTCCGGGTCGAAGAAATGGAGCCGATGCACGTCCACCACGAGCTCGATGTGGCCGCCCTGATCGGCGCTGGTTCGTGGCATCAGACGCGCGACGAACTTCGATCGGCCGGACCGGGCACCCAGCTCGACGGCTTCGAGCGCCTCCTGGCCGACGTCGTGTGCGAGCTCCTTCACGTCCTCGGTCAGCACGGTTGGGGCCTGCACGAAGAAATGCACCAGGACATCGGCACCGAGCGCCTCACTGAGGGCGACCTCGGATCTGATCGTGCGGTTCGGAGGTGCCGCCGACACGAGCGAGGCATCCTCGATGTCCTCGGGCCGGATGCCCACGATCACCTGGCGCCCGTCGAAGGCCGCGAGGCCCGGCCGCTCGGCGAACGTCTCGCCCGGGACCTCCAGTCGGAGGCCCCCGAACTCCACGGAGGCCGCCCCGTCCGAGCGCGTCAGGGTCGCTTCCACCATGTTCATCGCCGGCGAGCCGATGAATCCGGCCACGAACAGGTTCTTCGGGCGGTCGTAGAGGACCCGCGGGGTGTCGACCTGCTGGAGCACACCCTTCCTGATCACGGCCACCCGGTCACCCATGGTCATCGCTTCGACCTGATCGTGCGTGACGTAGATCGTGGTGACCGCGAGCTCGTGCTGGATGCGCGCGATCTCGGTGCGCATCTGCACCCGGAGCTTCGCGTCGAGGTTCGACAGGGGCTCGTCCATCAAGAAGGCCTTGGGCTCGCGCACGATGGCCCGGCCCATCGCGACCCTCTGACGTTGCCCTCCAGACAGCGCCTTGGGCTTGCGCCCGAGGAGCTCCTCGAGGCCGAGGATGTCCGCCGCATGGCGCACCCGCCGGTCGATCTCGTCCTTCGGGAGTTTACGGAGCTTGAGGCCGAACGCCATGTTGTCGTAGACGTTCATGTGCGGGTAGAGCGCGTAGTTCTGGAACACCATCGCGATGTCGCGCTCCTTCGGCGGCACATCGTTGACGATGCGATCGCCGATCGTGATCGTGCCCCGGCTGATGACCTCCAGGCCGGCGACCAGTCGCAGCGCCGTCGTCTTGCCGCACCCCGAGGGCCCGACGAGCACGACGAACTCACCGTCGTCGATCTCGAGCTCCAGCTCGGAGACTGCGATGGTTCCGTCGGCATACACCTTGGACACATCGTCCATCACGATCCCTGCCATGGCGTCTCCCTCCATGGATGGCTTCCGTCATTCAACTCCAGGAACCTCGTCGGGGTCGAGCCGACGTCCGGGTCGAGCCCGGTCAACCCGTCGGGAGCGCCGGCCGGACCTCGTGCTCCAGTGCGAGCGGCACACGCATCCCGTACCGCTCGGCGAGCCGATCGCGTGCCGTGACGTACTCGAGCGTCGCGCGGGGGATCGTCCCGGGCACGTCCTCAACGCCCAGCGGACGAAGGAGGTGGTGGCTCATCACCGCGAGCTGTTCCCGCACGAGGTCGTCCCGGCCGCCCTGCTCCTTGGAGGTGAGCCACAGGATCCAGTCCCAGAAGTGCCGATCGATCGCCTCGAGGGTCCCGGGCGCCGGCGTCCAAGGTGGGGCAGGTTCGTGCGGAACGCCCGGGAAGATCAGATCGACCTTGACCGGCCCGCGGAGCATCAGCATGAAGCATCGGTAGGTCGTAGGGCCGAGCGGATCCCACTGCTGGGCAAGCGGATGCAACGGCGCCACGAGTGAGGGGAGCGCGGCGAGGACCGCATCGACAGCGTCGATCGAGACCACGAAGTCCCAGTCCGAGAGCGGTAACGCGCTCCCGATCGCGCGCGAGCCAACGAGTTCGACCGCGCGCACGTTCGCATGACTCATCAGCGCCTCCGTGACGGCGGCGACCAGGTCGCGATCTTCAGCCATCGGCCGCGAGCACGATCGCCTCCCACGGCCCGAGACGCGTCGGGGACGCCACGGTCACGCCATCGCGTCCTCGATCGGTGCCGAGGAGGATCCGTCCGGCGCCGAGCTCGACCTCGGTAGCGGCGTCGGAGAGGTTGATGGCCACGACCGTGTCGTCCCCGCGCCGGAACGCCCACACGTGCTCTGGCGCAGCGATCCCTTCGTAGCCGCCGCCGCGAAGGTCGTCGCGACCACGACGGAGCTCGATGAGGTCGCGGCACAGATGGAGCACCGAGTCCGGCTCGCCACGCTGCTCGGCCGCGCTCCCTGCCACGGGGTCGCCGAACGGCAACCACGGCTCCACGCCGGGTGACGTGAAACCTCGGCCGGCCTCGGCCGTCCACGGCATGGGTGTGCGAGCGCCGTCGCGACCGGGCCCGTCGCGCCCACCGCGCAGGCCCACGGGGTCCCGGCGCCGGTCCCCAGGCACGTCAACCTCTCGCATTCCGATCTCGTCCCCGTAATACAGGAGAGGTGTGCCCCGAAGGGTCAGGAGCACGACAAGCGCCGCACGGATGCGTCGCTCGTCGCCGCCGCACCATCGGGTCGGGAACCTCCCCGCGTCGTGATTCGACGCGTTCCACATCGGCCACGCCCCGGGAGGCAGCGCCGTCTCGGTCGCCTCGACGATCGCCTTGGCTTCGGGTCCCAGGTCCGCGAACACGAACGCCACGTTCAGAACGAGGTGCAGCTCGTCGCCGCGCCCGTAGAAGCGCATCAGCGACGGGAGGTCGGGGACCCATGTCTCCCCAATGAGGACGCCCGGTGGGGCGTAGCTGTCCGTGATGGCGCGCCATCGGCGGAACACGTCGTGGACCTCGGATCGGTTCATGTTGTAGACCGGACGGAGACCTCCGGCACTGATCGACGGATGATCACCGACGGTCGCGGGTGGGTTGTCGCGCAGGTCTCGATCCTTCACGATCCCGTGTGCCACGTCTATCCGGAACCCCGCGACGCCGCGGTCGAGCCAGAACCGAAGGATGGCGTCGAACGCGACTCGTACCTCCTCGTGCCACCAGTTCAAGTCGGGCTGCTCCGGGAGGAAGTTGTGCAGGTAGTACTGCCCCGTGTGCTCGTCCCAGGTCCACGCCGGGCCACCGAACACCGACCGCCAGTTGTTCGGTGGACCGCCGTCGGGGGCGCCGTCGGCCCACACGTACCAGTCCCGGTGTGCCGACGAGCGGTCGGAGCGGCTGTCGACGAACCAGGGATGCCGGTCGCTCGTGTGGTTGGGGACGAGGTCGACGATCACGCGGATCCCGAGTTCACCCGCTTGCGTCACGAGACGGTCGAGCGTCGCAACGTCGCCGAGCGCCGGATCAATCGACGTGTAATCGGCGACGTCGTAGCCCCAGTCGGCGTTCGGGGAACGGGTGATCGGGTTCAGCCAGATCCCGTCGACGCCGAGCCAGGCCAGGTGATCCAGGTGGTCGATCAGCCCCTGCAGGTCACCATGGCCGTCGCCGTTCGAGTCGGCGAACGAACGTGGGTACACCTGGTACAGGACCCCGGTTCGCCACCACGCGTCGTCGGATGCTTGCCCGTGCGCGGCCCGCGTCGACATGGCGGCCAGCCTACCGTCCCATCCATGTTGCCCAACGAGAGCGACCTTCGAGCTCGGGGATGCGATGCGCAACGTCGTTTCCGGCACGGCGCCCGTGCCACGAGATCGCGGGATCGACGCCGCTGACGCACGTCAGAGGTGGTGGGCGAGGGGGGAGTTGAACCCCCACGTCCTTTCGGACACAGGAACCTGAATCCTGCGCGTCTGCCAATTCCGCCACTCGCCCGAGCGGAACCGGCATCGTAACAAGACGTCGTCGCGCGACGTCCCCCGAACGAGTGACCACGAGAACCAACCCTTCGTCCGATGTACCCGGAACCGGGTAGCTGCCGATACCCCGTTCTGCCATGACCGAACGCTCGCAGCACATCGACTTCGACGAGCTGATGAGGGCGCTGACGGTCACCGGCTTCGTGGCGCTCTCGACCTGGGTGATGGCTTCGTCGGTCGGCGTGATCTCCGGCTACGTCGCCGTCTCTCCGCCTGCGACGCTGCGGTTCCTGTTGGCCGTGCTGATCCTGGTGTTCGCGCGGCGCACCTACTGGGAGGTGCGCGAGTGGCGCTGGGGGAAGCTGCCGCCCGACGAGCGATTCGGCTTCTCGAACCCGCTCGCCGAGCGCCCGCGGACGTCGGAGCTCGGGACGGCCGAGGCTCCGGGGCGCGACGCCGGAACGACCGACACGGCCGCAACGGGCTCGCCACACCCCCGGGCGTAACATAGGCGCCGGGAACGGGGCTCCCGCACGCCCCGTGCACGACGCCTGTGCCCAACCTCCGCGATTTCGAACGACGTCTGGGGGGCCTCGTGGAGGGCCTCTTCTCCAAGACGTTCCGGTCCGGCGTGCAGCCGGTCGAGCTGGCGAAGCGCCTGATCAAGGAGATGGACGCCGGACGCACGGTGGGCGTCAACGAGGTCTGGGCGCCGAACCACTTCGAGTTCTCGCTCTCGGCCGGCGATCACGAGCGACTCGAGCACGCCGGGACCGCGATCGCGAAGGAACTCGGATCCGTGATCCGCGAGAACGCGAGCGAGCGCGGGTGGGGGCTGGTCGGACCTCCCGAGGTGACCTTCGAGGTCGACGAGCGGCTGAAGAAGGGCGACATCCGCTGCGTGGCGACGCTCGTGGAGGGGCCGGAGAGGGTCGAGCCCGCCACCGCGCCGGCGCCGACGCTCGTGATCCGTGAGGACGGCGTCGAACGCACCGTCACGCTCACCGGCGAGACGACGACGATCGGCCGGCTCCCCCAGTGTGAGGTGGCCCTCGCCGACCGCGGAGCGTCGAGGCGTCACGCTCAGATCCGCGTGAAGGACGGCGCCGCCACCCTCACCGACCTCGGCTCGACCAACGGCACCGAGGTCAACGGCCACTCGGTCCAGAGCGCCGCCCTCGACGACGGCGACCGCATCTCGATCGGGACGACCGTGCTCGTGTTCCGCCGGGGGTCCGCTTGATGCTTCGCCTGGTCGCGCAGAGCGTGACGCCGTTCGCGCTGTCGGCGCTGAAGTACGGCCTCTTCGCGCTGTTGCTGTTGTTCATCTGGCGTGCCATGCGCTGGGCAGTGCGGGGTTTGAGCGTCGAGACGGCGACACGCTCGTCGCGCCGCTCCGCGAGGAAGGGCGGAGCCGCGGCCGAGCCGGCCGTGCCACCAGGTCCGTCGGCCGTCGTGATCCACGCCGAGGGCGCGAAGCCACGCACGGTGCCGGTGAGCGGCAACATGGTGATGGGCAGAGCGCCCGAGTGCGAGCTGTCGCTCGACGACACGTTCATCTCGCAGCAGCACGCCCGTCTGTTCGCGAAGAACGGGTCCTGGTACGTCGAGGACCTCGGCTCCACGAACGGCACGTACGTGAACGATCAACGCCTCGCCGCGCCGGCGATGGTGCAGCCGGGCGACCGCGTGCGGGTCGGCACCACCGTGCTGGAGCTCCGGCGATGAGGATCGAGGTCGGCGCCGCCACCGACATCGGCCGCGTCCGCGAGGTGAACGAGGACGCCTACCTGGTCGAGGACCCCCTGTACGCGGTCGCCGACGGCATGGGCGGACACCGGGGCGGCGACGTCGCGTCGAGCCTCGCCCTCGAGACGGTCGAGTCGCTCTTCCGGGAACGGGAGGGCTCCCTCGCCGATCAGGTGCGCGAGGCGAACCGAGCCGTGCACGAACGGTCGGTGGCCGACCGCAAGGTCAGCGGCATGGGCACCACCCTGACGGCCGTGATGGTCGAGGACGGGAACGCACGCTTCGCCCACGTCGGCGACAGCCGCGCCTACCTGCTGCGAGCCGCGGACCTGCGGCAGGTCACGAGCGACCACACCCTCGTCGCGCGCATGGTGAAGGCGGGCGAGATCAGCCCCGAGGAGGCCGCCGTGCATCCTCACCGCAACGTCGTGACCCGCTCGATCGGTACCGAGCCCACGGTCGCCGTCGACGAGGACACCGTGCCGTTGCTCGATGGCGATCGGCTACTGCTCTGCAGCGACGGCCTGACCTCGATGGTCCAGGAGGAGCAGATCCAGGCGATCCTCGAGGCCGAGCCCGATCCGCAGCGCGCCGCCGACCGCCTCGTGAAGGCGGCGAACCGTGCCGGCGGCATCGACAACATCACGGTGCTGGTGCTCGATGCACATGCCGAGGACGGCGACCCGCCGCCGGGCGAGCTCCCGAAGATCTCGAGACGACCGAGCGCCGCGCGGTTGGTCGTCGGCACGCTCGTGACGATCGTCGTGGTCGTCGGCGCCCTGTTCGCGGTGCGCGCCTACATCGACCGTCAGTGGTACGTGGGCGACGCCGACGGACGAGTCGCGGTGTTCCGGGGCATCCCAGCGCGGCCGCTCGGCATCACGCTCAGCAACGTCGACACGCAGACCGAGATCCCCTCCGACGAGGTCGTCGCGCTCGTGATCTATCGCGACCTTCCCGATGGCATCAGCGCCGAGAGCCGTGAGGACGCGTTCGCGATCGTCGAGCGGATGCGCACCGACGTCGAGGACCAGGTTCAGCCCGTCGACGGAGGCGGCTCCGGGTGAGCGAGGTCGCCCTCCCCGCCGCGACCGAGGCCCGGCGACCGGTCACGGGACTCTGGCTGCTGATCGTCGCGATCGCGATCTCGCTCGCGGCGTACGCGATGGCGGGGCTCGGCCTGAAGGGGCGCACGCCCCGCGACTTCGTCGTCTACGGCCTCGTCTTCACCGGCGCCTTCGTGGCCGGGTGGCTCGTAGTGCGGTGGGCCGCGCCTCGGGCCGACCCGGTGCTCTACCCGACCGCCACGGTGCTGGCAGGCCTCGGCATCGCGATGCTCTACCGGATCATGGTCGCGCGCGGCGAATCGACCATTGCCCGGGAGCAGGCGATGTGGCTGCTGGTCGGACTCGCGGCGTTCTGCCTCACGCTCTGGCTCGTGCGCGACGATCGCCAGCTCAATGCGTACACGTACACGCTCGGCCTGATCGGCGTGGTGCTCCTCCTGCTGCCGGTGGTGCCCGGCATCGGGAGAGAGATCAACGGGGCCCGTCTCTGGGCGCAGGTGGGGCCGTTCTCGTTCCAGCCGGCGGAGTTCGGGAAGATCTTCATCGTCGTCTTCCTCGCGTCGTACCTGACGGACAAGCAGGAGCTGCTCGCCGCGGGCTCGGGCCGTTTCGGGCTCCCGCGTGCGAAGGACCTCGGGCCGCTACTGCTCGCATGGGGTGCCTCGCTCGCAGTGCTGTTCCTCGAGCGCGACATGGGCGCCTCGCTGCTGTTCTTCGGCGTCTTCGTCGTCATGCTCTGGATCGCGAGCGGCCGAGCGGCCTACCTGTGGCTCGGGCTCGTGATGTTCGCGGCGGGCGCCTGGTTCGGCTACCTCGCGTTCGCCCACGTGCAGGCGCGCGTCGACACCTGGCTATATGCGCTCGACCCCGACAAGGTGACCGGGCTCGGCTACTTCCAGCTCGCGCAGGGATGGTTCGCGATGGCGACCGGGGGCATCGTCGGCACGGGCCTCGGTCAGGGCTCGCCGACGTTGATCCCTTACGTCGGCAGCGACTTCATCTTCGCTGCGTTCGGCGAGGAGTTGGGCATGATCGGCGCCGTCGCGCTGTTGCTGCTGTACCTGATCCTGATCGCCCGGGGCCTCCGCATCGCGATGGAGCGCCAGGACACGTTCGGCAAGCTGCTCGCCACGGGTCTCACCACGATCTTCGCGCTGCAGACGTTCGCGATCGTGGCCGGCGTGACGCGCCTGATCCCGCTCACCGGCGTGCCGCTGCCGCTCGTGAGCTACGGGGGCTCGAGCCGGGTCGCGACCTTCATCATGCTCGCCCTGCTGATCCGGGTCTCGAGCGGGCCGATGGAGCGAGTGCATGGATAGGCGGATCCGCCGGCTCGGCATCGGCCTCGTCGTGCTGTTCGCGCTGCTGTTCGCGCAGCTCTCCTACGTGCAGGTGATCGCGGCCGACGACATCAAGGCGCAGCCGGCGAACGCTCGCCGCCAGATCATCGCGGAGTACCGCGTCGAGCGCGGCCCGATCCTGTCGGCCGACGGGGAGTTGCTGGCACATAGCGTGCGCAACCAGGAGCGGCGCTCCGAGCTGCTGTTCCGCCGGGTCTATCCCGACGGGCCGCTCTACGCCGGCCTCACCGGGTACTACTCGCGCATCTACGGGCGCGCCGAGCTCGAGCAGGCGGCCAACCCGTTCCTGTCGGGCGATGCGCCCGAGCTCGCGGTGTCGACGTTCACCGACCTGATCCTCGGGCGGGAGCGCAAGGGAGGCGCGGTGTTCACGACGATCCGCAGCGACCTGCAGGAAGCAGCCGCCCTCGCGCTCGGCGACCTGCCCGGCGCCGTCGTCGCCGTGGAACCCGAGACCGGCGACGTGCTCGCGCTGGTCGCGAACCCCTCGTACGACCCCAACTCGATCTCGTCGGGGACCGACGAGGACATCACGGAGGCTTGGGACGCGATCTCGACCGACCCCGAGCAGCCCTTGATCTCGCGGGCCAAGGACGAGCTCTACCTGCCGGGGTCGACCGGCAAGTTGATCACCGCCTCGGCCGCCCTCGAGAACGGTGTCGACCCGGTCACCGACCAGTGGCCGAACCCGCGGGTGCTCGACCTGCCACAGACGACGAACACGCTGGAGAACTTCGGCGGATCGCTCTGCAAGGGGGGGTCGCAGACGGTCTCGATGGCCGAGGCGTTCCAGGAATCGTGCAACGTCACGTTCGCCGAGATCGGACTCGACATCGGCGCCAAGGAGATGAGCGAGCAGGCGCTCGCCTACGGCTTCTGCCCCACCGACCCGCCGACGCAGGTCGAGTGCGAGGAGCCGACGATCCCGTTCGTGCTGCCGTGGGCCAACGGACGCTTCCCGGAACCGTCGTACTTCGCCGACCGGCAGCCGCAACTCGCGTTCTCGGCGATCGGGCTCGACAACGTGCTGACGAACCCGCTGCACATGGCGCTGATCGCCGCGGCGATCGCGAACGACGGCGTGATGATGCAACCGCGGCTGATCACCGAGGTGCGCGATCCGACGGGGAAGCCCGTGCGCGAATTCTCCGAGGAACAGTACGGCCAACCGATCAGCGACGAGAGCGCGAAGGAGATGCGGGCGATGATGCTCTCCGTCACCCAGGGCGGCACGGCGTCGAGCGCATTCGCGGGCTTCCCCATCGCGGTGGCGGGCAAGACCGGCACGGCCACGAACGGGGAGAACCGGCCACCCAACGCCTGGTTCACGGCGTTCGCTCCGGCCGGACCGGGTGACGAGGCCCGCATCGCCGTGGCGGTTATCGTTCTCGACGGCGGAAACCTCGGGAACGAGGCCACCGGCGGACAGGTGTCGGCACCGATCGCGAGGCAGGTGATCGATGCGTATCTGTAGGCATGAGGTGGAGACGGCGAAGGGCGTGACGAGATGAAGTCGGTGCTGAGCGACCGCTACCAGGTCGAGGCGCGCATCGGCGCCGGAGGCATGGCCGAGGTCTACCGGGGCTTCGACCCGGTGCTGAACCGCACGGTCGCGATCAAGGTGCTGCTGCCGCAGATGGCGCGCGACACGAGCTTCGTCGAGCGGTTCCGCAGGGAGGCCCAAGCGGCGGCTCGGCTCAACCAGTCCAACATCGTCGGTGTCTACGACACCGGTTCCGACGACGGCACGCAGTACATCGTGATGGAGTTCATCGAGGGTCGCACCCTGGCCGAGTTCATGGCGACGGGCCGTCGCCCCACCCCCGTGCAAGCCGCAGAGATCGCCCAGAAGATCTGCGCCGCCATCGCCGCCGCGCACGCGCAAGGGGTGATCCATCGCGACATCAAGCCCGGCAACGTGATGATCACGCGCGAGGGCGTGATCAAGGTGATGGACTTCGGCATCGCCCGGGTGCTCGGCCCCGAGACCGCGCCGCAGACGAGCGCGGTGCTCGGCACCGCGTCCTACCTGTCCCCTGAGCAGGCCCAGGGTGGCCCGGTCGACGCCCGCACCGACATCTACTCCCTCGGCGCGGTGCTGTACGAGTTGCTCACGGGTCGCCCACCGTTCACCGGTGACACTCCCGTCGCGGTGGCCTACAAGCAGGTGAACGAGACCCCCGCGGTGCCCTCGTCGCTGAACCCCGACGTGCCGGCACGGCTCGACGCGGTCGTGATGAAGGCGCTCTCGAAGAACCCCTCGAATCGATATCAGACGGCCGACGAGTTCTCGGCCGACCTGGCACGGGTGGTCGCCGGGCAGGAGGTCGAGGCGACCCCGTTGATGGCCGCCGGGGGTGGCGACGCCACCCAGGTGATCTCACGACCGTCGTCGCGGACCGCCGTGCTGCCGCCCCCCGAGGAGCCGAAGGGGTCGGGCAGGAAGGTCTGGCTCGGCATCCTGATCGGCCTATTGCTGTTCGCCCTGCTCGCCGGCGGCGGCTACCTGCTCGTCGACAGCCTGACCGGTGACGACAGCGGCGGCACCGTGACGGTCATCGTGCCCAACGTCGTCGGCGAGACGCAGGCCGCGGCCGAGGCGGAGCTCGAGGAGCTCGGCCTCGAGGTCGACGTCCGCCGCCGCGAGGTCGACCCCGACGAGACCGAGCCCGGCACGGTCGTGGCTCAGGACCCCCGACGCGACGAGGAGGTCGCGCGCGGATCCACCGTCACGATCACGGTGGCCGTGGAGCCCGACACCGTCGCCGTTCCGTCGCTCGAGGGCCTCACCGTGTCGCAGGCTCAGACGGAACTGCGGGCTGCCGATCTCACCCTCGGCTCCACCCTGCAGGAAGCGAGCGCGGACATCGACGAAGGGCTCGTGATCCGATCGGAGCCGGCGGTCGACGCCGAGGTCGAACCGGGCTCGGCGGTCGACATCTACGTCTCGACCGGGCCCGAGATGGTCGAGGTACCCGATGTGTCGACCGGCTGTCTCTCGGTCGGCGGGGCCAACCAGCTGCTCCGCCCCCTCGGGTTGCTCCTCGAGGAGGGCGAGCCCGCGCCGTCCACGCCCGACTGCCCGAACCCGAGCCGGATCATCGGACAGGAGCCGGCTCCCGGCACGCTCGTCGAGGCCGGATCGGTCGTGACCGTGTTCCGGGGTGGTGGTGGCGACGTCTGAGCCTCGGGGTACCGTGAGGCGATGACGCTCGCCTACGTGACCGAGGACTTCACGCCCGACGAGCGAGCGGTGCTCGCCCGCCACTTCACGAACCTCGAGGGCCCGGTCTTCGCGCTCCTCGACCTGCCTGAGGCGGTCAAGGGCGCGCTGTTCGCGCGCTACTCGCGCACGACGAAGCCGCTACGGCGGCTCTTCCTCGACGAGTTCGCCGGATACACCGACGAGATCGCCGGTGCACACGCAGGCGCCTCGTCGACCGCCGGCAGCGAACGCGCGGCCCGCCTCTACGACTCGGTCTTCGTCGAGTACGGCGACGACTCGGTCGCCCAGCTCGGCGGGGTACACCTCGCGTGCGAGCAGTCGTCGCAGCTGCTCGCGAAGGCCCTCGAGTGGGGACGGCTCGCCGCCTACCTCGAGCAGTCGACGCGGTACATGCGCTACGACGACCGACCCGGCGGCGCCTGGCGGGCCACCTTGCCGCCCGAGCTCGACGGCACCCCGGCGGGCGAGCGGTACGAGGCCTTCCTCGACGAGGCGTTCACGACGTACGGCCGCATGTACGAGCCGATGGCAACCTGGTTCAAGGAACGGCACCCGAAGCAGGAAGGCGACAGCGACTTCGTCTACCGCCAGACGATCCTGGCGAAGACATGCGACACGCTGCGGGTGCTGCTCCCCGCGGGAACCCGGTCGAACCTGGGCATCTACGCGACCGGACAGTCGTACGAGCAGCTGCTGATGCGGCTGGCCGTGCATCCGCTCGCCGAGATGCGGGAGTACGGCGAGCTGATGAAGGTCGAGCTGCGGAAGGTCATCCCCGAGTTCCTGAAGCGGGTCGACGTCGAGGAACGCGGGGTGGCCTGGTCGAGGTACTGGGACGCGAACCGCGAGCGGGTCGAGGACCTCACCGCCCGCGTGCTCTCCGACGCCGGCGCGAAACCCGAGCACCGCGACGAGGTGACGCTCGTCGACTTCGACCCCGAGGGCGAGACGAAGATCGCCGCCGCGGTGCTCTACGGGGCGTCGGCGATGCCCGACGACCAACTGCTCGCGCTCGCACGCTCGATGCCACGCGAGCAGGTCGCCGAGATCCTGCGCGCGAGCGTCGGCGATCGGTCGAACCGGCGGCACAAGCCGGGTCGTTCCTGGGAGCGCACGAGCTACCGCTTCGACGTGCTGTGCGACTACGGTGCGTTCCGCGACCTGCAGCGGCACCGCCCGCTCACGATCGAGTGGCAGCGGCTCACCACCGAACACGGGTACCAGACCCCGCCGCAGATCGACGAGGCCGGGCTGCGCGCCGACTGGGAACGCGTGATGCAGGCGAGCGCCGAGACCGAGCGCGCGCTCCTCGACGCCGGGTTCACCGAGCAGGCCCAGTACGCCGTGTCGATGGCCTACCGCATCCGGTTCGTGATGCAGATGACCGCGCGCGAGGCGATGCACCTCACCGAGCTGCGGTCGCAGCCGGCCGGGCATCCCGTGTACCGGCGAGTCGCACAGACGATGCACCGACTGATCACCGACGTGCACCCCGCGATCGGGGAGACGTTCAGCTACGTGAGTGACGACGAGGTCGACCTCGAGCGGCTCGAGGCGGAACGCCGCACCGAGGAGAAGCGCAAGGCGATGCGGGAAGGAACCACCGAGGCGTGACGTCTCCGGGGTCGGTCACCGCGGTCGTCCGCGGCGACACGATCGACCTCGGTTTTCGTGGTGCGCCGTCCTGCCACACCGGCGATCAGCTCCACCCCGAAGCCATCTTCTACGTCGGATCGATCGCGAAGCAGTTCGTGGCCACATGCGTCGCACTGCTCGAGCACGACGGCACGTTCCGCCTCGATCACCCCGTCTCGCGGTTCGTGCCGCGGCTGCCTCCGTGGGGCGATCGGGTCACGATCCGGCACCTCGTGCACCATACGGGAGGCGTGAAGGAGCGGCGGCGCACCGGCCCGGGCGTCCCGATCGAAGGCGTGCCCGGCTGGGGGAACGCCGATCTGCTCGACGAGCTCCGCCGGATCGCCGAGCTCGACTTCGAGCCGGGCTCACGATACGGCTACTCGAACCGAGGCTACCTGCTCCTCGCCGAGGTCGTCGCCGCCGCGAGCGGGGTATCGCTCGCAGAAGTGGCGCACGAGCGCATCTTCGAGCCGCTCGGCATGCGGGACACGTTCTTCCGTGAGACGGAGACGCCGCTCCCCGAGCGAGCCGTGCGCGGACATTTCGAGGCGCACGACGGGAACGTCTACGAGGAGCCGGCGCGCTTCCACGCCGTCGGCGCCGGCGGGCTCTGGACGACGGTCGCCGATCTCGCCACGTGGAGCTGGAACTTCGACGAGGATCGGCTCACCGACGGATGGCTCGCCGATCGGCTCACGACCCGCGGCACCCTCGACGACGGCACGCCGATCCACTACGCCTGGGGCTTGTCGGTGCGCAGCCATCGGGGCGTGCCGATCGTCAGTCACGGCGGCAACTTCCCCGGTTGGGAGGCGAAGATGGTGCGCTTCCCGACCGAGCGCACGACCGTGATCGTGCTCGCGAACCGGGAGGATCTCGACGTCAGCGCGACGGCGTTCCGGCTCGCCGACGAGGCGCTCGGGGATCGTCTCGACCACGAAGCTCCCCACGCCGACGAGACGTTCGACGGTGCTCGGGGCGCCGAGCGGTCGGTGGATCCGCAGGGTGTCTGACCTGCGGAGATGGCGGAAAACCCCGGAAATCCGCGGAAACATGCGGAATCCGGGTAGGCTGCTCGGGTTCCGACTACACCTGGGGAGGTGTTCGCATGAACAAGGCAGAGCTGGTCGACGCGATCGCGGACAAGTCCGGCATCGCGAAGTCCACGGTCGACGAGGTCATCAAGGCGATGACCGAGACGATCGAGGCCGAGGTCGCCAAGGGCGACAAGATCTCGATCCCCGGCTTCATCTCGTTCCAGAAGGTGAAGCGCGCCGCGCGCACGGGCCGCAACCCGCGCACGGGCGAGACGATCAGCATCCCGGCGAGCGCGACGGTCAAGGTGACCGCGGGCGCGCGTCTGAAGAGCAGCGTGAAGTAGGCACCACACCCTTCTCCGTACCACCGCGGGCCGGCGCCGAAGGCGCCGGCCCGCTCCCATGCTCGGACCCGGCGGACGCCGGGTCCGTTTCGGTACCCTGGGACCCTTCCATGGATCGCGAGACCCTGCTCCTCGTCGCCATCGTGATGCTCACCGTCGCCGCGTTCGCGGTCGGGGTGAGCGGTTGGATCTTGCTCGCGCGCGATCGACGGCTCCGCCACTCGCTCTCCCCCGTCGCGACCGGCGCCTCGGGACATCACGAGGTTCCAGAGGAGCGCTGACATGCTCGAGCTCCTCGACCTGCGTGAGCGGGGCGAGCGTCTCGACGCCACTCGTCTCGAGACCGACCCCACCGTGGCCGACACGGTCAGCGGTATCCTCCAGCGCGTCTTCGTCGAGGGCGACGACGTCCTGATCGAGCTTGCGCACCGCTTCGACGGTGCCGACCTCAGCGGCACCGGCGTGCTCGTCACCGACGCCGAGTTCGAGGCGGCGGCGGCGGACATCGACCCGCAGCTCAGGGCCGCCCTCGAGGACCTGATCGAACGTCTGAAGGATCTGGCCGTCCGTCAACTCCCGCGCGGATGGTGGGACGAACGCGACGGCGTGCGGTTCGGCGAGATCGTCCGCCCGCTCCAGTCGGTCGGCTGCTACGTGCCGGGCGGACGAGCGGTCTATCCGTCGTCGGTCTGCATGACCGTCGTACCGGCCGTGGTCGCCGGTGTCGACGAGATCGTGCTCTGCACTCCGCCGCAGTCCGACGGCTCGATCCCGTCGTCGGTGCTCTACGCCGCGCGGAGGGCCGGCGCGCACTACGTGGCGAAGACCGGCGGCGCCCAGGCCGTCGCGGCCATGGCCTACGGCACAGAGTCGATCCCGAAGGTCGACCGCATCGTGGGCCCCGGCAACGCCTACGTCACCGAGGCCAAGCGCCAGGTCGCCGGAAGCGTCGGGATCGACGGGCTCGCCGGACCCTCGGAGCTCGCGATCGTGGCCGACGGCCACGTCGACACCGACATGGCTGCGCTCGACCTGATCGCACAGGCCGAACACGACCCCGAGGCGCGCACGTTCTTCATCACCCCCGACCCCGACCTCGTCGACCGCGTGGCGAAGGCGCTCGACACGGCGCTCGAGGATGCGGGCCGTCGCGAGATCGTCGATGCCGCCCTCGACTACACGAAGGCGGTGATCGTCCGCGACCTCGACCAGGCGGCCGAGGTGGTGAACGACCTCGCCTCGGAGCACGTGCAGCTGCTGCTGCCCGAGCCCGAGGCCTTCCTGCCCAAGGTGCGGAACGCGGGTGCGATCTTCCTCGGCCGCTGGACGGCGGTGCCGTTCGGCGACTACGGGGTGGCGTCGAACCACGTGCTGCCCACCGCCGGCACCGCTCGCTTCTCGAGCGGGCTGCGCGCTTCGGACTACGTGACGGTGAGCTCCGTGGTCGAACTCGACGAGCGGAGCGCGGCACGGTTCGCTCCCGGTACCTCGGCGATCGCGAACGCCGAGGGGCTCGTCGGTCACGCGAAGGCGATGGACGCGCGCGCGAGCCGCGCCGAGGTCGTCGAGTCGTGACCCCCGCCGCCGAACCCCGACCCGGCGTGCGCGACGTTGAGCCCTACGTCTCGCCCCAACTCGACGTCGCCGCGCGGCTCAACACCAACGAGTGCCCGCACCCGCTTCCGGAAGGGTTCTTCACCCAACTCGCCGAGGCCGTCCGCGACCTCCCGCTGCATCGCTACCCCGACGGACAGATGACCCGCCTGCGCGAGGAGCTCGCAGCTCACCACGGTCACACGCTCGAGGGCACGTGGACGGCTAACGGCTCGAACGAGGTGCTGACCGAGCTGCTGCTGGCCTACGGGGGCCCCGGGCGGACCGCCGTGGTGTTCGAGCCCACTTACCTACTGCACTCGAGGCTGTCGTGGCTCACGCACACCGGGGTGATCCCGCTCGAGCTCGAGCAGCCGTTCGCGATCGACGACCACACGATCGCCGGGGCGCTCGAGCTCGACCCCGACGTCGTCTTCGTCTGCTCGCCCAACAACCCGACCGGCAACGCCCAACCACTCGAGGCGGTGACCTCGCTCGCCGAGCGCACCAGCGCGCTCGTGATCGTGGACGAGGCCTACATCGAGTTCGGCGGCGAGAGCGCCCTCAAGCTCGTCGCCGACCACCCGAACGTCGCCGTCGTGCGCACGTTCTCGAAGGCGTTCGCGATGGCGGGCGCCCGGCTCGGATACGTGCTCACGAGCCCCGAGGTCGTCGCCGACCTGCAGCGGGTGCGGCTGCCGTACCACATGTCGGCGCTCGGCCAGGCCGCGGGGATCGTGGCCCTGCGCCACACGACCGAGGCGCTGTCGTTGCTGGACTCGATCCGGGCGCAGCGCGATCGCCTCGTTCGCGAGCTCGGCGAGGTGCCCGGGCTGACCGTCTTCCCCAGCGACGCGAACTTCGTCCTGTTCGTACCCCCGACGCCCCACGACGCGACGCAGATCTGGCAGGGCTTGCTCGACCGCGGGGTGCTCGTGCGGGACCTGACGGCGGTCATTCCCAACGCGCTGCGCGTCACGGCGGGCGCCGAGCACGAGGTCGACCTGTTCCTGTCCGCTTTGCAGGAGGTGTTGTCAGCTTGAGCCGCACCGCGAGCGTCGGCCGCACGACGAAGGAGACCGACATCGCGGTCGAACTGAACCTCGACGGATCGGGCTCGTCCAGCGCCGACACGGGTATCCCGTTCTTCGACCACATGTTGCAGCAGCTGGGCAAGCACGCAGGTTGGGACCTCGATGTCACGTGCAAGGGCGACCTGCAGGTCGACGGGCACCACACCGTGGAAGATTGCGGCATCGCGATCGGCACCGCGCTCGCCGAGGCGCTCGGTGACAAGGCCGGCATCCGCCGGTTCGCGAGCATCACCGTGCCGCTCGACGAGGCGGCGGTCGAGGTGGCCCTGGATCTGGCCGGCCGGAACTTCGTCGTGCACGAGGTGCCCGTGCCCTACGAGACGATCGACGGCTTCGACACCGGCCTGCTCGAAGACTTCGTGCGCGCGTTCGCCCAGGCCTCGAACATGACGATCCACGTGCACCTTCGGTACGGCAGGTCGCCCCATCACATCTGTGAGGCGCAGTTCAAGGCGATGGCCAGGGCACTCGGCGACGCCTGCAGCCTCTCAGGACCGGGTGGCGTGCCCTCCACCAAGGGAACGCTCTGATCAGAGGACCTCGATGACCCACACGATCGCCGTGGTCGACTACGGCTCCGGCAACCTGCACTCGGTCTCGCGCGCGATCGCGCGCGTGGGCGGCAGCGCGCTCGTGACGCGCGACGCCGACGAGATCGCGGGGGCCGACGCGCTCGTGATCCCCGGCGTCGGGCACTTCGGCGCCTGCATGCGAGCGATCTGTCACCACGGCATGGACCGGGCGATCTCGGACTTCCGGTCGAGCGGACGCCCCGTCTTCGGCGTGTGCGTGGGCATGCAGGTGCTCTTCGAGGGCAGCGACGAGGACCCCGAGCCCGGCCTGGCGGTGCTGCCCGGACGGGTGGGGCGGCTCGACGACGACGTGAAGGTGCCCCACATGGGCTGGAACACGACGACCTGGAGGGCGCCACACCCGTACCTCGACGGGCTCCCGGACGGCACGCGCTTCTACTTCGTGCACTCGTACGCGCCGCCGGTCGGCGATCGCACCGTCGCGACCACGTCGTACGGCGTCGAGTTCTCGGCAGCCGTCGCGAGCGGCAACGTCTTCGCGACGCAGTTCCACCCGGAGAAGTCCGGCGACGCCGGCCTGCACGTGTACGAGCGTTTCGTGGGGTCCCTCGCATGATCGTGATCCCCGCGATCGACCTGCGCGGCGGGCGGGCGGTTCGCCTGATGCAGGGCGACCCGGACGCAGAGACGACCTACGCGGCCGATCCGGTCGAGGTCGCGGTTCGGTTCCAAGAGGAAGGCGCGCGGCGGCTGCACGTCGTGGACCTCGACGCGGCGCTCGGGGACGGGCACAACCACGAACGTGTCGAGGCGATCTGCCGGGCCGTGCAGGTGCCCGTGCAGGTCGGGGGGGGCATCCGGTCCAACGACGACATCGTCGCGCTGCTCGAAGCGGGCGCGAAGCGCGTGATCCTCGGCACCGCTGCGGCGGCCGACCCGGCGTTCGTCCGGCGGGCGGTAGAGGAACACGCCGAAGCGATCGTCGTGGCGGTCGACGTCCGTGGTGGCCACGTCATGGTACGGGGCTGGCAAGAGGAGGGCCCCGCCCTCGACGATGCCCTGCCCGCGCTCGACGAGGCGGGGGCGCCCCGCTATCTGGTGACCTCCATCGCGCGCGACGGCACCCTCAAGGGGCCTGACACGAAGCTCTACGAGCACATGCTGAAGCTGACCGAGACCCCGCTGATCGCGAGCGGCGGCGTCCGCGACGCTGACGACGTGTGGGCGCTCCGCGAGCTCGGGTGCGAGGCGGTCGTGACCGGCAAGGCGCTCTACGAGAAGACCCTGAAGCTTGCCCAGGTGATCAGGGGGTGATCCGGCCGTGACCCTCGCCAAGCGCATCATGCCGTGCCTCGACGTCGACGCGGGTCGGGTCGTGAAGGGCACGCGGTTCCAGGAGCTTCGCGACGCCGGCGATCCGGTCGAGCTCGCCGCGCACTACGACCGGGAGGGCGGCGACGAGCTGGTCTTCCTCGACATCACCGCGACGGTCGAGGGACGGGCCGCCACGCTCGACGTGATCGCCCGCACCGCGGAGCAGGTCTTCATCCCGCTCACGGTCGGGGGAGGCGTGAAGCGAGACGACGACGCGCATGAACTGCTGCGCGCCGGCGCCGACAAGGTCGCCGTGAACTCCGCGGCGGTGCGCGACCCCTCGCTGCTGCAGCGCTGCGCGGATCGGTTCGGCGCGCAGTGCATGGTGATCGCGATCGACGCGAAGCGGCGATCCGACGACGACGGCTGGGAGGTCTTCGTCGATGCCGGCCGCACGCCGACCGGGCGCGACGCGATCGAATGGGCCGTGGAGGCGACCACGCGACGCGGTGCCGGCGAGGTACTGCTCACCTCGATGGATCGCGACGGCACCGGTGAGGGGTACGACCTCGACCTGTTGCGGGCGATCGCCGACGAGGTGCGGGTCCCGGTCGTCGCGAGCGGGGGCGCGGGACACCTCGACCACTTCGCCGAGGCGCTCACCGAGGGACACGCCGACGCGGTGCTCGCGGCAAGCCGGTTGCATTTCGGCCAGCTCACGATCCGCGAGATCAAGGAGTACCTGCGCGACAAGGACGTCGAGGTGCGGCTGTGAGCGATCCCGCTCGCCCGACCGGACGGGCGGACCTCGACCGTTCGCCCGTCGACCTCGACTCGTTGCGCTACGACGAGCGGGGCCTGATCCCGGTGATCGTGCAGGACGCCGGCAGCGGAGAGGTGCTGATGATGGCCTGGGCGAACCACGAGGCCCTCGCGCGGACGCTCGCCGAGGGTCGCATGGTGTACTGGTCGCGCTCGCGACGGGAGCTGTGGCGCAAGGGCGACACGAGCGGTCACGTGCAGCACTGGCAGGAGCTCCGGGTCGACTGCGACGGCGACGTGATCGTCGCGCGCATCCACCAAGAGGGTGCGGCGTGCCACACCGGCGAGCGGAGCTGCTTCTTCCGCTCGCTCGGCTCTTCCGAAGGCTGATCGGCGGCCGGTAGACTCCGACGCCCATGCTGAAGCTCGTGATCCCGAAGGGCTCGCTCGAGGAGCAGACCCTGCGCCTGTTCGAGGCCGCGGACCTCACGGTGCGCCGCTCCTCGAGCCGCGACTACCACGGCAGCGTCGACGACGACCGCATCGAACGCGTCAGCGTGCTGCGCCCGCAGGAGATCCCGACCTACGTGGCCGATGGTCTGTTCGACCTCGGCATCACCGGGCAGGACTGGATCGCCGAGACCGGCAGCGACGTCGAGGTGCTCACGAGGCTGAGCTACGCGAAGACGGGGACCGGCCACGGCACGAAGATCGTGCTCGCGGTGCCGAACGAGCACCCCGCGAACAGCGCGAAGGAGATGCCCCCCGGCTCGCGCATCTCGACCGAGTTCGTGCACCTCGCGGAGCGACACTTCGCCGGGCTCGGCATCCCGGTGAAGGTCGCGTGGAGCTACGGTGCCACCGAGGCGAAGGTACCCGAGATCGTCGATGCCATCGTGGACGTCACGGAGACGGGCAGCACCTTGCGGGCACACGGCATGAAGATCATCGAGACCCTGCTCACGTCCGACCCCGTGCTCGTCGCCAACAGAGCCGCCGCAGCCGATCCGGCGAAGCGCGCCGCGATGGACGACATCACCACGTTGTTGCTCGGCGCGCTGGCGGCCGAGGGCCGAGTGCTGATCAAGCTCAACGTGGCCGAGGGCGCCCGCGACGCGGTGCTCGCGGTGGTGCCGTCGATGAAGGCTCCGACCGTGTCGCCGCTGGCCGACGGCGGGTACGCGATCGAGACGGTCGTCGACAAGCGTGGCGTGAACCGGCTGATCCCGGAGCTGAAGGCCGCCGGGGCCACCGACATCCTCGAGCTCCCGATCTCCAAGATCGTTCCCTGACGGCTTCCGAGCGCTCGACCCCCTTCTCGTCTCGCACGGGTTGACATCGGACAGCCATGACGTCATGATGACGTCATGCCGACAAGCTGCAGACGTCAGGAGGACGCCATGATGGATCCAACACTGCGCACCGAACTCATACGCTTCCGCATGGAGCATCTGAGGCTGGCCGCGGAGCATCATCGATCGAAGCGCACAGGCGCCGGGCCCCGCCGGCCGAGCCCGTGGACCGACCGACGGGAGCGCTGAAGTGGAGACCGCGCCGTTCCTCGATGCGGTCGAGGCCGACCTCGAGTCGGTGACGTCGGGCGACGACCAGGCGTCGATGGCGGCCGGTCGCCTCGCGGCCGTACTCCGATCGTCGCTGCAGCTCCGCCTGTTCGATGCCCTGGGTCAGGCGGCGCTCGAGCTGAGCGACCAGATGGGGGCGGGGCACGTCGAGGTGCGCCTGGCGGGGCGGGACGTCGAGCTCGTGTACGTGTCCGACGAGTCGCTCCCCGACGCGGCGCTCGACGCGGACGACGGCGACACGAGCCGGCTCACGCTTCGCATGCCGGCGTCGCTGAAGTCGAGGGTGGAAGCGGCGGCGGTTCGGGATGGCCGGTCGACGAACGCATGGCTCGTCGCCGCCGTGACGAAGGCGCTCGACCACCGCGGTCGCCGCGCGGTCGGCAGCCGCCTGACCGGATTCGGGCAGGGCTAGGACGAACACGAGGAGGCAACGATGGCATCGATGACGTACGCCGTGACCGGGATCCTGCAGCTGCGCGTCCGTATGCGCTCGGGCGACGTGCGCATCGAGCGTGCGACCGACGACCGCGCGACCGTGACGATCGCGGGCGCGCGCGACCCCGGCGAGGTCTCGATCGAACACGACGCGGCGGAACGCGGCACCCGCCTCGAGGTCACCCAACGCAAGGACGGATGGGGGTTCCGCGGTCGCACCGTCGATGCGACGATCGCGGTGCCCGTCGGCGCGACGGTCGACGTCGGGACCAGCTCGGGCGACGTGCGCGTCGAGGTCGAGGTGGCGAACGCGCACGTGCAGTCGGGTTCGGGCGACGTGTTCGTCGAGCGGGTCACGGAAGACGCGCGAGTGCGCAGCGCGAGCGGCGACGTGCAGATCGACGAGGTGGGCGGCGACCTGACCGTCACGACCGCCTCGGGGGACATCACCGTCGGCTCGGTCGGTGGGCATCTCGAGACGAGGACCGCCTCCGGTGACGTCGAGGTCGCGGCCACGACCGGCTCCACACGCATGGCCTCGGGGTCGGGGGACATCTCGATCGCTTCGGCAGGATCGACCGTGTGGCTGCGGACCGTCTCGGGCGACATCGCCGTCGGGGTGCCGATGGGGATGCGCGTCTGGTTCGACGTCTCGTCGACCTCGGGAGATGCGGTCTCGGAGCTGGACGTCGGTGCCGAAGGCGACGCCGGCGCCGACTTCGAGATCGTGGCGACCAGCGTGAGCGGCGACATCCGGATCCGTCGAGCGCCGGAGCGGGCCGTGTCGACGGCCTGAGCGATCCGGAGGGCGTACCGGGTGCCTTGACCTGCACCGCGTCTCGCCCATACCCTCGCCGGGCAGCCCACCGGGGAGGGGTGTACGAGATGCAGGGCAGACGGGTCCGCAGCCTCGCGTCGATCGCGGCCGGGCTCGTGGTGCTCGCGCACGGACTTCCCGCGCAGGCAGCGGCGGGCCAGCTCGACCGCTCGTTCTCGAACGACGGACGCGCCACCGCGTTCCCAAAGGGCGCCACGGGGTTCGGGGTCGCGATCGACGGCAAGGGACGCATCCTCGTCGCCGGGTACACCCTCGACGACGACACCGACTTCGCGCTCGCCCGCTTCCGTCTCGACGGCACCCTCGATCGGAACTTCGGCGGCGGCGACGGGCGGGTCACCACCGACCTCGGGGGCACCGACTACGGGTTCGACGTCGCGATCGGGTCGAACGGGCGCATCGTGGTGGCCGGACAACGCGTGCGCCCGTCGGGCAGCCTCATGGCGGTCGCCGTCTACGGGCCGCGCGGCGTGCTCGACAGCGACTTCTCCGAGGACGGGATCACGTTCGTCGACTTCGGCAAGGAGCTCCAGGGCGCGAACGCCGTGGCGGTCGGCGCGAACGACAAGATCGTCATCGGCGGGTCGACATCCAACGGCGAGACGAGCCGTTGGGCGCTCGCCCGCCTGCGTCCGAAAGGCCCGCGAGACCGCGACTTCGGTGGCGACGGCCGCGTGACGGTCGACCTCACGGCGAGCGACGAGCAGATCAACGACCTGGCGATCGCCGCCGGAGGCAAGGTCGTCGCGGTCGGCTCGGCCGAATCCGGACTCTCTCCCCGCATCGCGATCGCGCGGTTCCTGATCGGGGGGACGCTCGACCGCGAATTCGGCAAGCGCGGTGTGAAGATCACCGACGTCGCGAACGGGTCCGACACCGCGTACGGGCTCGCCGAGCAGCCCGACGAGAAGCTCGTGGTCGTCGGCCACGCCGCGAACGGCGGCAAGGCCGATTGGGGGGTGCTGCGCTACGGCCAGAACGGGCGGCTCGACGACACCTTCCACGGCGACGGGGTCCGCATCCTGGCGTTCGGATCGGACTACGAGTTCGCGCAGTCTGTCGCGGTACAACCCAACGGGCGCATCGTGGTGGTCGGGCGCATCAGGCGGTCCGGCAAGGACCACTTCGGCATCGTGCGCCTGAAGTCCAACGGCTCCTACGATCAGGGCTTCTCGAAGGACGGCCGGGTGATCGTCGACTTCGCCGGCGGGAGCGACACCGCTCGAGACGTGGCCCTCCAGGACAACGGCCGGATCGTCGTCGCGGGTGAAGCCTTCGACCGAGGGCGTCGTCGGTTCGCGGTCACCCGCTTGTTGGGCTCGTGACCTGCGCAGGCCACGGCGACTCCAAGCCCGCGTTTGACACCCCCCCGGGGCCATGTGGCACAATCCACGTAGATGTTTGAATCAGCATTCAACAACGTATCGAGCGCGTAGGGGCGCTCGTGGACGCGATCCGCGTCCGTGCGCGCCAGGGGGACCTCTCGTCGAACGGGGGGTCCTTTCGTTTCCGGGGTAGGCGAACGCGACAAGGGGGTCATCGAGATGGGCGAGACGATCGAGGAACGCATCGCACGAGAGGCCGACGCGCTCGAGCGTGAGTGGGAGATTGCGCCGAGGTGGCGCGGCGTCGAGCGCCACTACTCCGCCGAGGACGTGATCAGTCTGCGGGGCTCGTTCCCGGTCGAGCAGACGATCGCCCGACGGGGCGCCGAGCGTCTGTGGGAACTGGTGACCGAGACCGAGTACGTGAACGCTCTGGGGGCGATGACGGGCGGCCAGGCCGTCGAGATGGTCAAGGCGGGCTTGCAGGCGATCTACCTGAGCGGATGGCAGGTCGCCGCCGACGCCAACCTCGCCGGGCAGACGTACCCCGACCAGTCGCTGTACCCGGCGAATTCGGTTCCGGCGGTCGTGCGTCGCATCAACAACGCGCTGCGCCGGGCCGACCAGATCGCGTGGAGCGAAGGTGCCGAGACCCGCTCGATGGTGCCGATCCTGGCCGATGCCGAGGCGGGGTTCGGTGGCGCCCTCAACGCCTTCGAGTTGATGCGGGCGATGATCGAGGCCGGCGCCGCCGGCGTGCACTACGAGGACCAGCTCGCGAGCGAGAAGAAGTGCGGGCACCTGGGGGGCAAGGTGCTGGTGCCGACGGATCAGTTCATCCGCACGCTCACCGCCGCCCGGCTGGCCGCCGACGTGGCCGGCGTGCCGACGTTGGTGGTCGCCCGCACCGACGCCCTCGGCGCGACGCTGCTCACGAGCGACATCGACCCGCGCGATCGGCGGTTCGTGAAGGGTGAGCGCACCCACGAGGGGTTCCACCAGGTGACGAACGGCATGGAGGCCGCGATCGCACGGGCCCAGGCCTACGCGCCCTTCGCCGACATGATCTGGTGCGAGACCTCGACGCCGGACCTCGAGGAGGCGCGGGCGTTCGCCGAAGGCATCCACGCGATGTACCCCGAGAAGCTGCTCGCCTACAACTGCAGTCCGTCGTTCAACTGGAAGCAGCACCTCGACGACTCGACGATCGCGCGGTTCCAGAAGGAGCTCGCAGCGATGGGCTACCGGTTCCAGTTCATCACGCTCGCCGGATTCCACGCGCTGAACGCCAGCATGTTCGAGCTGGCGCGCGGCTACGCCACCGAAGGCATGAGCGCGTACGTGCGACTGCAGGAGCGCGAGTTCGCGATGGAGGCCGAGGGCTACACCGCCACGCGGCACCAGGCCGAGGTGGGGACCGGCTACTTCGACAGGGTCTCGACCGTGATCAGCGGCGGCAGCTCTTCGACGCTCGCGCTCAAGGGCTCGACCGAGGAGGCGCAGTTCCAGGAGTGAGCGGTTCCGGCCCGTTGCGGCGGCGCATCGATCGCTCCGGCGCCGGGTGACGTCCGCGATCCACCGGTCTTCCCGCGCGCCCACGCGTATCCTGAACGCCCCGATCAGGTGGAGCGATGAGCGAACGGACGAGCCAGCGACCGCGAGCCCCCCTCGGGCGGAGGCTGTGGCGACCGCCGGAGAACAGGGAGTTCGTCCTCGGCCTCGTGCTCGCGGTGATCCTGCCCTGCGTCGCTGCCTGGATGGCGGTGGACCTGTACGTCTTCGATCACTTCCCCGGGGTGCCGTTCCTCGTCGCCACGGTGGGGGCCGCGCTGGTCGGGCGGCTCGGCGCCAGCCTGATCGCCACCTCCGCGTCGGGCGTCTTGGTCTCCGTGCTCGCGGTGAACCCGGAGACGGGTATCGGGGCGACCCGACCCCAGGATCTGATCGCGGTCGGCGTGTTCGTCGCGCTCTCGTTCATCGTCGCGTACTCCCTCGCGTTGAAGGAGGCGGCGCGTGATGAGGCGGATGACGCCCGGGTCGAGATCGAGACCCTCGCGCGCGCGCTCGCCGCCGAGCGGAACACCATGCACCAGATCCTCCAGCAGATGCCCAACGGGGTCATGGTCGCCGACGCGGCGGGGGCCATCACGATGCAGAACGCGCGATCGCGCGAGATCCTGGACTTCGAGTACCCGCTCGGCACCAGGATCGGTTCGCCTCACCTCGCGCTCCCATGGGTCGCGCGCCGGCCTGACGGCGGCGAGTACGAGCCGCGCGACTACCCGATGAGTCGATCGATCCGGACGGGAGCCGTCGTGATCGGGGAGCCGATGTCGATCGAACGGGGCGACGGCACGACCGTGATGATCGAGGTGGACTCCGCTCCGATCCGCAGGAGCGACGACGACTCGATCGCCGGGGCCGTCACGGTGTTCCAGGACGTCACGGAACGGATCGAGACGCAGGAGCGGCTCCTGCACCTGACGAAGCGTCTGCAGCAGATCCAGGCGGTCACCGACGCGACCCTCACCCAGCTGAACTTCGACGACCTCGCGGACCAGCTCCTGCACACGCTCCGGGAGATCCTCGGCACCGATTCGGCGACGCTGCTCCTGCTCGATCGCACGGGCACCGAGTTGATCGAGCACACGACCGTCGGCGTGGAGACCGACGGGCCGGCCGCGGCGGTCCCGATCGGACGAGGCATCGCCGGGAAGATCGCGAGCACCGTCTCGCCCCTCGTGATCGACGACGTCTCCACGTACGAGGTGGTCAGGCACTGGCTCACCGACATGATGTCGTCCCTGATGGGGGTGCCGCTCGTCTACCGGGGCCAGGTGCGCGGCGTGATCCACGTTGCCACGCACGAGCCTCGTCACTTCACCAGCGACGACGTCGAGCTGCTCGAGCTGGCCGCGAACCGCATCACCTCTGCCCTCGAACGCGCCTCGCTCCACGACAGTAGAGCGGCGATGTCTCGAGCCTTGCAACGGAGCCTGCTGCCGGCGACGATGCCCGACATCGACGGCGTGGAGCTCGCCGCTCTGTACCTGCCGTTCTCCCCGAACGACGAGGTCGGCGGCGACTTCTACGACGTCTTCCCGCACGGGGAGGGTACATGGGGCGTCGTGATCGGGGACGTCTCGGGGAAGGGGCCCGATGCCGCCGCCGTCATGGGGCTCGCCGCACACACGGTGCGAACGCTCGCTCGGTACGAGGAGCGACCGAGCGCCGTGCTCGGCGCCCTCAACAGCGAGCTGCTGCGGGCCGAGCGGGTCGCGACCGAGCGTTTCTGCACGGCGTGCGAGATGCGGCTGCATCCGGACGACGACCACCTGCGGGTCACGATCTGCCTGGCGGGGCATCCCATGCCGTTCGCGTTGCGCGCCGACGGGCGCGTCGAGCACGTGGGGGCCCCCGGCACGCTCCTCGGCACGTTCCAGGACCCGGAGCTGCACGACGTGGCGGTCGACCTGCGGCCGGGCGAGGTCATCGTCGCCTACACCGACGGACTCGTCGAGCGGCGCGGAGCGAACATCGACGACGGCGAGACCCGCCTCGCGGAGCTGCTCTCCACCTGCACCGGGCTATCCGCCCACGAGATCGTCGCCCGAGTCCAGCGTGCCCTGATCGAGCCGATCGCGCTCGACGACGACGTCGCCCTGGTCGTGATCAAGAAGCGCTGAGGAGCATCCCGGGTCCTCCATGGACGCGTTTGGATCACGGGTCGTCGGGGAACGCAGGACCCATGAGCGACCCATCCATCGGCCGTATCGGCGCCAGGCTGCGCCGACGGATCGTGACCGCCGTGATCGTCGGACCGCTCGTCGGCCTCGCGGTCGGCGCAGCGATCGCCGCCGCAGCCTTCGAGTCGAGGGAGCGGGGCAGCGTCATGGTGCTGGTCGCGGCCGTGATCGCGGGGACGCTCCTCGCCCTCCTGTGGGCCGGGTACTCCAGCCTCGAATCTCCCGACCCCGGTCATGAGCCGTCCGACACCGAACGCCCGATCGCCGACCGGGAGGGTCTGGTCCGCGAAGAGCTGGGTGACCCCGTGCCCTACGGCGAGCGTCGCCGTGCGACGACGCCCCAGGAGAGCTGAGCGACATGAGACGTCTGGTTTGCCTCGCCTGCGACGATCGCGTTCCCCTCGACGGCGACGAGGTGCGCTGTGACTGCACTCGATCCGTGGCCCACCGCGACGGGGATGGCTGGGCCTACACGGGTCCCGCGGTCGTCGCCCTGCCGCTGCGAGTGCACGAGCCCGAGCACCGCCGCATGAACGAGCGGCTCGTGGAAGTGCCCGACGACGCCCTCACCCACCGCGCACGACTGGAGCCCCTGCTGTGAGCGAGCCGATCGATCGGGTGTGCCCGGTCTGCCGAGAGGGCACGATGGTCGACATCGAGTACGACGCCGATCCCGCGAGCCGGGAGCCAGCCCAACGAGCCGACAGCCGCGAGGTGATCGAGTTCTCGTGCGGACATCTGGTCGTCGGCCCCTCGCTCGCCTCCGCCGACGAGGAGCGACTCGACGTCGAACGCAGGACGTCGGATCAGACCGTCGACCCCGAGCGCTAGCCGGGGCCGTCCAGAGGTGCCCGACGACGATCAGGCGGCGAGGGTCGCGCCCTCGTCACCGAGCAGATCGAGCACGGCCAGCTCCACGGCTTCCCTGGCCTCGTCGTCGTCGGCGGGGACCCGGCGGAGCGCCGGCGCCACGGTCCGCCCCTCTCGGAACCGGTCGAACACCCGGGGGTCGATGTAAGAGGCCCGGCAGACCGCAGGCGTGTTGCCCAGATGATCGGCGACGCGGCGCACGGTCGTCGCGATGCTGCGCTTCGCGGCGCGTCCGCCGTCACCCGCAGCCGGGACCCGTGCGATGTCGATCGCGGCGAGCACGGTCGCGTGCCAGGTTCGGAAATCCTTCGCGGAATGTTCCTCGCCCAGCAGCTCCTTGAGGTAGGCGTTGATGTCGGCCGAGCGCACGTCGCGCCAGCGCCGACCGTCGCGGTACGCGAGGAGCTCGTGTCCCCCGCTCCGGCGCTGCTTCAGCTGTTCGACCACGGGCGCAAGGAGCGGGTCGTCGATCCGGTGCACCTGCCGCACGCCGGCCTTCGCGACGTAGTCGAACGTGAGCACCGACCCCTCGACATGAACGTGGCTCTTGCGGATCGTCGCGAGCCCGAAGGAACCGTGGCGATCGGCGTACTCCTCCGAACCGATCCGGAACGTCGCTCGGTCGAGCAGGCGCACGGCGGCGGCCATCACGCGTTCCTTCGGGGCGCCGTCGAGCCCGAGGTCCCGCACGATTGTCTCGCGGAGAACGGGCAGCGCGCGGGCGAACGACTCGACCCGGCGGAACTTCGTAACGTCCTGTCGCACACGCCAGCTCGGGTGGTACCGGTACTGCCGACGGCCAGCGGCGTCGACGCCCACGGCCTGCAGGTGCCCCTGCGGATCGGCGCAGATCCACACATCCGTCCACGCGGGTGGGATCGCGAGTCCTCGGATGCGCGCAAGGACCTCCTCATCGCGCACGGGGCACCCCAGATCGTCCTCGTAGGAGAAGCCCGTCCCGCGGCGGCGCCTGGTGAGGCCCGGCGCAGACGGGTCGACTCGATGCAATCGTGGCACGGGAAGAGCTTGCCCACCTCGCCCTCCGACGAAACCCTTGCCGGCGAGCGCGCCTCAGGCGCTCGCCGCCCCCCGGAGCTTCTCGAGGGTCTGCGTCAGGATGCGTGACACGTGCATCTGGCTCACCCCGACGTCCTCCGCGATCTCACTCTGGGTCAGGCCTCGGAAGAACCGCAGGTAGAGGACGCGCCGATCGCGCGGGGAGAGCTCGGCCACCGCGGGAGCCAGCGACGACCACTCGTCGAGCAAGGCGATCGAGGGATCGTCCTCGCCGAGCGAATCGATCGGCGCCTGCCCCTCTTCCCCGACCGGCGTGTCGAGCGAGCTGGTCGAGTAGGCCTGGACCGCGTCCATCGCGTCGGCGATCTCGTCGATGCTGACCCCGAGGTGTTCGGCGAGCTCCGGGATCGTGGGTGACCGCCCGAGCGTCTGCGTCAGTTCCGGTAGCGCACGATTCACGCGAACGGCGAGCTCCTGTAGCCGACGCGGGACCCGCAGGGCCCATCCCTTGTCGCGGAAATGCCGCTTCAGCTCACCCACGATCGTGGCGGCCGCGTACGTCGAGAATTGAACCTCTCGCGACGGATCGAACCGGTCGACGGCGTTCAGTAGGCCGATCATCGCGACCTGCGTGAGGTCCTCGATCGACTCGCCCCGGCCGGCGAACCTGCGTGCCAGGTACTCCGCGAACGGCACGAATCTCGTCGCGATCTCGTCTCGGGCGGCCGGATCGGGCATCCGCGCGAACAGGGCTTCGACCTCCGCCTCGTCAGGACGGCCGCGGGTCGTTCCCGCGCGTGCGCTCGGATCGCGATCGGTCACCGTGCCACGGTCCGCAGACGGAGCTCGATCGCCGGGCTGCCGTTGACCTCCCGGACGTCGGCCTCGTCGGTCAGGCCCTCCAGCACCTGCCATGCGAGCCCTTCTCGCCGCGCGAGCTCCGGGGCGGCGGCAGCCCCCTCGACCCAGATCGTGAGGTGCAGGTCGGCATCGCTCGGCTGGAGGTCAACGCAGAGCCGGCTCCCCTCCGACCCGGAGGACAGCAGCAGGGCCGACGCTTCGGCGGCGGCGATCCGCAGGTCGTCCACGGCGTCGTATGCGAGCGCCAGCCTCGAGGCCACGCTCGCCACGACGGCACGCACCACCGCGATCGACGCGGGGTCGGCGGGAAGTCCTAGGTGCACGGTTGCGTCGAGGTGATCCACTCGTTCCTTCCTATACTGGTCGCCCGGCGGCACGACGTCCCGTCTGTGCCGATCGTCACGATAGAGGAGTTCTCCGTGGAGCCATCGTTCGAAACGCACACCCATGGAACATGGACCGTGGTGAACGTGCGGGGTGAGCTCGATCTGTCGACGTCGGCGGAGCTGCGAGCCGCGCTCGACGCAGCACTCGGGGAGGGCGCCCCGCGTGTCGCGGTCGACCTCACCGAGGTCTCCTTCATGGATTCGAGCAGCCTCGGGGTCCTGGTTTCGTGCCTGAAGGAGGCGCGCGAACGCGGCGGCGAGCTGCGGTTGGTGGGCGTGCAGGGCTCGCCGGCCAAGGTGATCGCGCTCACCGGACTCGACTCGGCGTTCACGATCGAGTCTTCGCTCGCCGACCTGCCGGCGTGACCGCGTCCGCAGAGCCTTCGTTTCGCGCGTCCCTCCGGGTTCCCTCCCACGAGGCGATGCTCGCCACCGTGCGCGCGTTCGTGGGCGGGTTCCTCGCCCGGTACGCGGACGCCGAGCGCATCGACGACGTCCGTGTGGCGGTCGGCGAGGCGTGTGGCCGCATGCGCGGCGACGACACCATCGTGTCGATCGAGGTCGACCAGGCCCGATGCACGCTGACCTGCGAGGGCGTTGCCCCGCCCGGTGAGGACGACGAGGACGCGATGCGGGCGCAGCTCCTCGAGGCGCTCGCCGACGACATCGAGTGGCTCCGCGACGACGCCGTGCGCTTCCGCATGTCGTTGTCCGTCTGAGGCGGACGAAGAACGGGCCGTGGTCGCCCCACGGATGGTTTGGAACGAGCCCATTCTCGGTAACGAACTGTCGACGTCGACGACTCGGAGGTGGATCCGGTGAACGCGTCCTCCGTGATCCATCTGGAGGCGACCCCCGCGGCGGTCGGGCTCGCCCGGCAGCAGATCGACCGGCTGGCGGACCGGCTCTCCCCCGAGGTGCTCGAGGATGCCCGGCTCATGGTGAGTGAGCTGGTCACGAACGGCCTGCGTCACGGCGCTATCGAGTCGGGCCAGCGGATCGAGCTCTCGGTCGCCCTCGTCGCCGGCCTCCTCAGGGTGGAGGTGTGCGACCCGGGTCCCGGATTCACCCCCGAGGCACGCACGACCGACTCGCCGGACGGAACGGGATGGGGGCTCTTCCTCGTCTCGCGACTGGCCGACCGCTGGGGGGTGCATCACGACGGCGCCAATCGTGTCTGGTTCGAACTCGCCGACGGCGACACCGGCCCGCCCGATCGCTGATCCCCACGTTTCGATCGTTCACCCCTCGGGTATCGGCCGTCCTGATTCCGCCCAGACAGGGAGGTCCATCCGATGAGCACGATGAGTCCCGAGCGCGCGCTGCGAGGCCGCATGGCGCCGGGCGACGCTCGGAGCAGCCAGGTGCACGAGACCGGTCGGGTCTGCGAGGAGCCGGCGTGCGAGACCGTGCTGTCGATCTACAACGCCACGGGCTGGTGCTGGCAGCACGAGCAACCACACGCCTACGTGCTTCAGGCGCCTCGGAAGCGCCGGAAGGACGCCAAGGACACTTCGCCGGACACGCCGGGACCGAGCCCGGAAGCCGGACCCGGCCCCAGACCGGGCCCCAGACCCGGCCCCAGACCCGGGAGGACGTCTTGAACTTCCTCGCCGACTCGAACGATCCCGGTTCCGCGAAGGGAGTGCGGCGGCCCCCCCTGCCGCACGCGCCGAGCCGGGGGCGGGGGCACGATCCGATGCCCCCACCCCGGCCGCCGGCGCCGCCGACTCCGCCACCACCCCCCCAGCCCACCCCGCAGCCGTCGCCCGTCCCGACCCCGCCGACGATCCACGCCGCCTGACGTCGTCCCCAGCGGGAGCGGGGATGGCCGACGTAGGATGCCGGGCGATGAACCCGGTCAAGGAAGCCCTCCTGTGGGCGTCGCAGAACCCCACGATGACCACCCGGCTTCCCCGCTTCCGGTTCGTGCAACGATCCGTCGCCAGGTTCATGCCCGGCGAATCAGCCGAGGAGGCCCTCGAGGCGGCCGAACGGCTGTTCCGCGACGCCGGCGTACCCGCGACGTTCACGCGCCTGGGCGAGAACACGACCGACCTCGGCCAGGCCGCGGAGGCGGCCGGAGATTACCTGCGGCTCCTGGACCGGATCGAGGATCTCGACCTCGACGCCGAGATCTCGGTGAAGCTCACGCAGCTCGGCTACGACCAGGATCCGGCGATCACGGCGACCCACGTCGAGCGTCTCGTCGATCGTTCCGCCGAGCTCGACCGCACCTGTTGGATCGACATCGAATCGACCCCCTACGTCGACGGGACACTCGACCTCTATGAGGCGGCGCTCCAGCGCTCGCCGAACGTCGGGTTGTGCCTGCAGGCGTACCTGCGCCGCACCTACGACGACATCCGGCGCCTGCTGCCCTCCGATCCTTCGATCAGACTCGTGAAGGGCGCGTATCGAGAGCCGAAGGACCTCGTCTTCTCCTCGAGAGGCTCGATCGACGAGAGCTACTTCCGGCTCGCGCAGCACCTCGTGCACGGCGGTGCCCGGCGGGTCGTGCTCGGCTCGCACGACACCGATCTCATCGCTCGCATCGAGGACGCGGTCGGCGGTCGAGACGCGTTCGAGATCGCGATGCTCTACGGCATCCGGGCCGACGAGCAGCGTCGCCTGGTCCGCGAGGGATACGAGGTCCGCACCCTCATCTCCTACGGCCCGTCCTGGTACCCGTGGTTCATGCGCCGCATCGCCGAGAAGCCCGTGGAGAACACCCTGCTGGCGCTCCGCAACCTCGTCTGAGCCTGCCACATCCGCCCTCGTAGACTCCCGGCCATGATGCGACGCCTGCAGGGAGCGATCGCTGCCAGCGTGACCCCGATGCGCGACGGTGGCCGCGCGGTCGACGTCGACGCGATCGAACAGCTCACGAGGTTCCTCGCCGACGGCGGCGTCGACGGCGTGCTCTCGTGCGGCACGACGGGCGAGGGCCTGCTCCTCGACGTGGCGGAGCGCCGGGCGGTCACGGAAGCCTTCGTCGCGAACGCTCCTGACGGATTCTCGGTCGCCGTTCACGCCGGGGCCCAGACCTCGAGAGACACGATCGCACTCGCTGCCCACGCCCAGGAGATCGGCGCCGCGGCGGTCGCCGTGATCGCACCACCGTACTTCCCGCTCGACGACGACGAGCTCACGCGCCACTTCGCGAGCGCAGCGAACGCCGCAGACCCTCTGCCGTTCTACGTCTACGAGTTCGTGGGGCGCAGCGGCTACGCGATCCCGCTCGCCGTCGTGACCCGGGTACGGGAGTCGGCTCCCAACGTCGTCGGCATGAAGGTCTCGGACTCGCCGTTCACTGCGGTCGAGCCCTACCTCAGGCTCGGGCTCGATGTCTTCATCGGGTCGGAGCCACTCGCGCTGCAGGGCATGGGTGCCGGGGCGGTCGGCAGCGTGAGTGGCCTGGCCGCTGCGTTCCCAGAGCTCACGGCCTCTCTCGTGCACCAACGGAGCGAGGCCGCGCACACCCAGGTCTGCCGCCTGCGAGACGAGCTCGCAGGCATCCCGTTCCACGCTGCGCTCAAGCAGGTCCTCGTCGCTCGCGACGTGCTGATCAGCCCCGACGTGCGAGCCCCCCTGCGCGGGCTCACCGACACCGAGAGGATGCGGGTGCTGTCGCTCTTCCGGGAACTGTCGGGCTCGAGCTAGCTCGGCTTCTCCGGCGGCGGGATGTGCCGGAGCTCAGGGTCTCGCAGCACGAACGAGAACGTGCCGTCGGGCTCGATCACGCCGTAGCGGACCCGGGCGAGATCGGCGATCCCCTGCTCCCGCGCCGACGACACGACTTCCTCGGGCGTGAGGCGTTCCATCACCAAGGCCTCGTCGACGACCTTGCCGTCGTCGACCACGACGATCGGGACGCCCTCGATCACCTTCTTCGAGCCGCGCCACCGGAAGCCGACGTACGACGTGGTCACGACCAGCAGCGCGATCGTGCCGACCGCGAGCATCGCGCCGGTGACCGACATGTCCTCCTGGGTGACGCCCTGCTGCACGAGGTCACCGATCGTCACGATCAGCACGAGCTCGAACGCGGACATCTCGGCGAGCTCCTTCTTGCCGATCGCTCGGGTGAGCATCCAGAGGAAGACGTAGATCACGACCGCCCGCAGCACGATCTCCATCAGGGCATCACCACGGTGCGGTACTCGACCGACAAGGGTGGAAGTCCCTCGGTCTGGATCGCGGTGACGGCGCGCGCGCCGATGTTGAACGTCGGTGTCGCACGACCGTCGAACGAGAGCTCGAAGACCTCGCCCTCCGGGCGCTCGAACGTCAGCACCAGGTCGTCACCGCGGACCGCGGTGTCCGAAGGCTCCGGGTACCACTGGTTGAAGTCGAACGATGCGAAATAGCTGGAGGTGGTGACGATCGTCACCGGCCCCGGGAAGCCGCCGGTGCGGCGGATCTCGAGGTTCCACGGAGTCGAGAGGCCGGGTCTCGTGACGGACGCGTAGGTCACCGCCAAGCTCGTGCCGTCGGCTACGACGGACGAGCGAGCGACCCGCACACCCACGATGTTCGCGGCGCCGAGCAGCACGAGCGCACCGAGTGCCCCGACACCGAGGCGACGCATCGCTCGCGACCGGCGCTGACGATCGATCGGCGCATCGTCGGGCCGGGTCGATGTGGTGCTCCCCCCCTGGGCCACATCACTCACCGACTTCGTCGACCGGTGCGGCGATTCACCGCCCGCAGCAGCTGCTCCTTGTTCATCCGAGATCGACCTTCGATGTTCAGATCCTTCGCTTCCTCGTACAGCTGATCCCGGGTACGACCGCCGGCACCCCGGCGCGATCGGACGCCCCCACGGCGTCCGCTCGAGATGTCCTCGCGTGACGCGCGAGAGCTCGTCTTCGCCTCCCCCGAGCGGGCACGCTCCTTGTTGACCGTGCGCGCCGCGATCTCCTCGGCCGTCTCTTCGGAGCGGCCGCGATCACGCAGCCCTTCCTTGATGTGCTCGTACTGACGTTCCCGCTGAGCGCTCCACGCCTTCTGCGGCATCGATCCCCCCTCGTCGGACCCACGCGTTGGCCGGACCGTTTGAGTGGTTCCCGGTCGAGCCGACGGGCAAACCGGGTTTGACATCGGTTCCGCGACGCGGATACGTTGCACCTGCAAATCCGACCTGAGGGGTACGAATCACCGTGATCCGCACGCGCACGGCCGGGCTGGTGGGGGCCATGATCCCCTCGCGCCTCTGCGGCATGCCCGCGGCCTGCGGCGCCTCGTGCGCCGACGCGCGCGCGCGGACCTGATCCTCCACACCTCACGCATCGCCCGGGCCGCCGCCACCGGCGGCCCTTCGCGTTCCCCGGACCGGCAGCACCGGAGGTCCCATGACCGACACCACGACCCCCGTCACCCGCACCCCGCGTCGTCGCGGCGAGGGGCAGTGGGGACTGGGGTATCACGAGCCGCTGAACCCGGCCGAGCAGATCAAGAAGGAAGACGACGGTCTCAACGTGCGCGAGCGCATCGAGCGCATCTTCGCGCCCCGCGGCTTCCGCTCGATCGGCAAGCAGGACCTGCGCAATCGCATGCGGTGGTGGGGCCTCTACACGCAGCGGAAGCAGGGCGTGCCGGGCGAACGCACGGGGAGCGCCGAACACGAGGAGCTCGAGGACGAGTTCTTCATGATGCGCATCCGCATCGACGGCGGTGCGATGACCACGGAGCAGCTCCGTGCGATCGCGTGGGCGAGCGAACGGTTCGGCCGCGACGTCGCCGATGTGACCGACCGGCAGAACGTGCAGCTGCATTGGATCCGCATCGAGGACGTGCCTGCGATCTGGGAGCGCATCGAGTCAGTGGGGCTCTCGACGCAGGAAGCCTGCGGCGACACCCCGCGGGTGATCCTCGGATGCCCGCTCGCAGGGGTCACCGCCGACGAGGCGTTCGACGCGACCCCGGACATCCGTGCGGTGGCCGAGCGGTTCGTCGGCGATCCCGCGTTCTCGAACCTCCCGCGCAAGTACAAGACCTCGATCAGCGGGTGCCTCGTCGGGTGCACGAACCACGAGATCAACGACGTCTCGCTCGCGGGCGTGGCCGGGCCCGGTGGCGAGCTCGGGTACGACCTGCAGGTGGGCGGAGGGTTGTCGACGAACCCGATGTTCGCCCAGCGCCTCGGCGCGTTCGTGCCTCGAGAGCGCGCACCGGAGGTCTGGGCGGGCGTCACCTCGTTGTTCCGTGAGTACGGCTATCGGCGATCGCGCAACCATGCCAGGCTGAAGTTCCTCGTGAAGGACTGGGGTCCCGAGCGCGTCCGTGAGGTGCTGGAAGGTGAGTTCCTCGAGCGGGGACCCCTGCCTGATGGGCCTCCACCACGACCGGCGCCGATGGGGGCTCGGGAGCACCTCGGCGTGATGCCGCAGCGCGACGGACGGGTGTCGGTGGGGTTCGCCCCGCGAGCAGGGCGGATCGCCGGGCACCAACTCCGGCTCGTCGCCGATCTCGCCGACGCGTACGGATCGGGGTCGGTCCGCGCCACCGCTCAGCAGAAGCTCGTGATCGTCGACGTGGCGGCCGGTCGGTCCGACGAGCTCGTCACCGCCCTCGACGGACTCGATCTCCGAGCCCGTGGAAGCGTCTTCCGCCGCTCGACGATGGCGTGCACGGGCATCGAGTTCTGCAAGCTCGCGATCGGCGAGACGAAGGGGCGTGCCACCTGGATCACGACGGAGCTCGAGGCTCGGTTGCCGGGCTTCGACGAGGACGTCCGCATCCACGTGAACGGGTGCCCGAACTCGTGCGCGCGCTTCCAGGTCGCCGATATCGGGCTGATGTCGGCGCTGCGCACGCGACCCGACGGCACGAAGAGCGATGCGTTCCTCGTGCACCTGGGAGGGACGATGGGCGAGGGTGCGGCCTTCGGCCGCAAGGTCCGTGGGGTGAAGATCTACGCGGAGGACGCGGCCGACTACCTCGAGCTGCTGCTGCGCCGCTACGCCGGCCAACGAGCCGACGACGACACATTCTCGTCGTTCGTGAACGCCCTCGACGCCGCCGCGCTCGCCCGGTTCGCCGAGCCGGCGCCCGACCACGGCGAGCTGCAATGACGGGCGAGCGTGCGGTGCCGTTCTACTGCCCGTTCTGCGGCGAGCAGGGCATCCGACCCGACGACGCCGCGAGGTCGGCATGGCGATGCGAGTCGTGCGAGCGCGGGTTCGAGCTGACCGCGATCACCGTGGGGGGTGCGGGCTGATGGCCGATTCCGATCCGCGGGCACCGTGGCACGAGCCGACGATGCCGGTGGTCGCCGAGGAAGCGATGTGGGTGCACGACGCGGCCGAACGGTTCGAGCACTCGCGGGCCGAGGAGCTGCTCGAGTGGGCGCTCGAGCGGTTCCACCCGAAGCTCGCGATCAGCGCCGCAGGGGGCGTCGACGGCATGGTGCTGATCGACATGGCGTGGCGGCTGGACCCCGGTGTGCGGGTCTTCACGCTGGACACCGGACGCCTGCCGCCCGAGACGTACACCCTGTTCGAGGAGGTGCGGGAGCGGTACGGCATCGCCGTGGAGTTCGAGTACCCGGACACGGCGGCGGTTGCCTCGCTCGTGAATCGGGAGGGTCCGAATCTGATGTATCGCGACGTCGATCTGCGGCTCGCGTGTTGCGCCGTGCGCAAGGTCGAGCCGCTGCGGCGCAAGCTCGCCACGCTCGACGCGTGGATCGCCGGCCTTCGCCGCGAGCAGTGGGCCTCGCGGCGCAATATCGCGAAGGTCGAGCTCGACCGCGACCACGGCGGCATCGTGAAGCTGAACCCACTCGCGGACTGGACGCTCGACGAGGTCTGGGACTACGTCCGCACGCACGAGGTGCCCTACCACGAGCTCTTCGATCACGGGTACGCCTCGATCGGATGTGCGCCGTGCACCCGACCGGTCGAGCCGGGGGAGCCCGAGCGAGCCGGCCGCTGGTGGTGGGAGCACGACACCGCGAAGGAGTGCGGCATCCACTGCAGCGTGGAGCTCGCCGGGTCTCGGAGCGATCGCGAGAAGGCGGAGGCCACCGTCGAGGGAGGCTCGTGATGCCGTTCGGCTATCCCGTGATGCTCGAGCTGTCGGGGCGGCGGTGCGTCGTGATCGGTGCCGACGCCGTGCGCGAGGGCAAGGTCGAAGCGATGATCGGGGCCGGCGCCGACGACGTGCTGGTGGTCTCGCCCGTCCCGGCGGCTCGGCTCGACGAACTCGAGCGCGTCGACGGCGTCGTCGTGGAACGCCGAGCGTGGCGCGCCGACGACCTGAACGGCGCGTTCCTCGTCGTCGCGGCGAGCCGTGAGGCCGGCGAGCGCGACGCGATCGCCCGCGAAGCCCGGAGCCGCCGGGCACTGGTGAACGTGATGGACGACATCCCCAACTGCGACTGGTCGGCACCGAGCGTCGTGCGTCGCGGCGAGCTCGTGCTGGCGATCGCGACCGGTGGCGCGTCACCGGCTTTGGCGAAGAAGTTACGCGCGGAACTCTCTGCCTCCTTCGGCGAGGAATGGTCCGAGGTCCTGGCGGTGCTGCGCACGGTGCGCGCCGAGACGACGCCGTCGCTGCCCGACTTCGCGACGCGCGCGCGCCGTTGGGCCGACGCGCTCGACCTCGGCGAGGCGGCGGCCCTGATCCGCGACGGTCGCGCCGACGAGCTCGCGGCGAGGCTCAGGGACCGTCTGCTCCAAGAGGCGCCGGCATGACTGGACGCGTCGTACTGGTCGGTGCGGGCCCCGGCGATCCCGACCTGATCACGGTGAAGGGAGCAAGGGTCCTCGCGCTGGCCGACGTCGTCGTTTACGACCGCCTCGCCGCCCCGGCCCTGCTCGACCTGGCGCCGCCCGACGCCCGCCGCATCTACGTCGGCAAGGAACCGGGCAGGCAGGCGATGGAGCAGCGAGAGATCGGCGCCCTGCTCGTGCACGAGGCCGCGAGCGGCCACGTGGTCGTGCGCCTCAAGGGAGGGGATCCATTCGTGTTCGGGCGCGGCGGGGAGGAGATGCTCGCGTGCGACGAGGCCGGCATCCCCGTCGAGATCGTCCCTGGCATCACGAGCGCCGTCGCTGCGCCGGCTGCGGCCGGCATCCCGATGACCCATCGCTCGGTCGCCCGGTCGTTCGCCGTCGTCACCGGCTCGACCGCGCACGCCGAGGACACCGTCGACCTCACGCGCATGGCGACGGCGACCGACACCCTGGTCGTCCTGATGGCGGCTGGGAAGCTGGCCGAGACCTGCTCCACCCTCATCGAGGCGGGCCGGCACGTGTCGACGCCCGCCGCGGTCGTGCAGTGGGCGTGGACCGACGAGCAGCGCACCGTGGTCGGTACCCTCGACGACCTGCCCACGCTCGCCGCCGCGGCCAGTATCGGCCCGCCCGCCACGCTCGTGGTCGGCGACGTCGTCTCGGTGCCGAGGTCTGCGCTCGCCCGATACCTGCATCGCGCGGCGACGGGTGGTGTGGACCGAACCCTTCGTGGGTAACTCCCTGGTATCGACCGCTGGGCATCTCGCCCGGCACGAGTGATGGGAGAATCGACATGGCGAGTCGCATGGCCGAACGCATGGGCGATCTCGGCGATCGAGCCCGGGAACGCATGACCGAGACACGTCTCGACAAGATGGATCGGGAGAACGACCGCCTCAAGCACGAGGTTCGTCTGCTCCGCGAGGACCTGCACGAAGAGCGTGGCTCCCTGGCACGTGCGCTCGATGCGCTGGCTCGGAACGAGCACATCACCGTGGAGACCAAGGCGCCGAAGCGCCGCGGCAGGATCGTCCGCACGATCGTGATCGGCGGCGGCGCCTACCTGCTGGGGACCCGAGCCGGCCGGGAGCGTTACGACCAGATCACGGAGAAGCTGCGCGCGATGAAGTCTTCCGTGCAGGACCGACAGCGATCGAGCGACGATCAGGCACCGTGGCAGGTATCGAGCCCTGACTCGGCGCGGACGGCCATGGAACCGTCCGACACGACGACCACCGCCTGACCAAGGGCGAACGGGCGCGAGGCGGGCAAAGGTTCACACCCTCGCGCCCGTTCGCTGTCAAGGGGGTTCCTCGTCCTCGGTCGGGCCGGGCACCGGCTGGCCGATCTCCGGGCTCTCGGGTTCGAGCGTGCGCTCGAGCGCGTCGTCCTCGCGCTCCGGCAGCTCCTCGGGGCGCACGCCCTCCGGCAGTTCTTCGGGCATCTCGCGTCGTGGCGTCTCCACGTCCATGTGGGCTCCTTCCCGGCTCACGAGCCGTGCGCAGAGCCGGAACCATCTTTCCCGGCACCGGCGCGTGCAAACGGGTGTGGCAACGCCCCGGAAGGGGTACGCCCCTCCCGTGACGACACCACGACCGACGGTCACGGCCTACCGGGATGGACCCTTCCTCGTTCGAGGACCGATCGTCGTGATCGACGACGAGGGTCGAGAGCTGGAGGTTCGCCGGACCGTCGTGCCGCTCTGCCGATGCGGACGTTCCAGGACGCAGCCCTTGTGCGACGGAGCTCACGAGGCGTCTGCGGCGAAGCGGAGCGTCCCGGAGGCTGATCGGGCTCAGACGACCGACATCTGAGGGGTGGCGGGGCTCGTCCACAGCCCGTCGCGTCCCTCGCGCCACGCGTCGATCACGTGCTTCGCCCACCGCTCGTCGAGGGTGAGCAGGGCCGACGCGCCGAACAGCACGTCGGCCAGCATGCGAGGGTCGTCGTCGACGAGCGACCCGGCCATATCGTTCGCGGCGATCGAACCGTGCGCGGCGTCGGCCTCCACGTGCTCGTCGAAGTACCGGGTCGTTCCCTCGACGAAGCCCAGCCGTCGCAGTCCATCCCCGTACCGACGGTTCGGGATGCACGACGTCATCTCGAGGATCGCGAGGTGCCCGACCGCGGAGCCCCGCAGCCGGCGGTGCAGACCGAAGAGCGACATCAGGTTCACGGTGGCCAGCGTCACGCCGGGCAACAGCGGCACGTACCGACCCTCGGTCGGGTCGAGTCCGAGATCGCTCATCGCCCCCGCGAACAGCGCGGAGTGCATCCAGGTCGCGTCGCCACCGCCGTACTCGTCAGCTTGGATCTCGACCATCGCCGCCTTGGGTCGGCCACGCAGTCGCGGGATCGCGAAGGAGTGCGGGTCGGCCTCCTTCAGGTGATAGGCGGAACGGTGCATCAGGAACTCACGGAACATCTCGATAGTGCCCTCGCGCGCGAGGAAGGACGAGACCGAGGGAGCGTCGTCGGACGCGATGAGCTCGCGAAGCTGCACATCGACCGGATCCGCCGAGGGATGCACGCTCACCCGTTCGCGCAGGGCAGCCTCGAAGATCCGCTCGAGCTCCAGCCTGAACATGAGGAGCGAGGGATCCCACTCAGCCCGATCGTCGACCCCGTCGAGGCCACGGTAGTGCAGCTCGTAGCAGAGGAAGAGGGCCAGCTGCAGATCGTCGTCTCCGAGGGGATCGGTGATCGAACCCGCGATCTCATGTGCGATCGGATCGGCCGGTTCCCCGAGCATCAGGGCCCAGGCCGTGGAGCTCAGTGGCCCTCGAGTGTGCGTCGTCATGGCCGAGCGATTTCCCCCAGAATGTGGCGAGTAAACCGGCCGCAGAGAGAACGGCCCGCCCGGCGGAGCCGGGCGGGCCGTTCGACATGCGGCGCCAAAGGAGCGGGCGGGGGTCCTTCGACCGCGTCTGCGTCAGTCGTCGCCGTTGAGCGCGTCGCGCACCTTCTCCTTGACGGTGTCGACCGCGTCGCCGGCCTTCTCCTTCACGTCGGCCCCGGCACGGTCCATCTTGCCCTCGCGCTCGAGCCGCTCGTCGTCGGTCAGGTCGCCGACGTTCTCCTTGATCGTTCCCTTCGCCTTGTCCACGTGCTCACCCATGGTGATCCCTCCGTGTCATCGTCGGTGCTACACCGTGCGCCCGGTGCCCGCCTCGGGCACCGCCTCGTCGTCGCCACCTCGTGACAGGACCTCGGCCTGGACGTCGCGGGCCGTGGACTCGGCCGAATGGCTCCAGCGCTCGAGCCAGCGACGGGCGATCGGGATACCCCCGACACCGAAGGCGACGACCGCCGAGCCCACGACCATGACCAGCAGCGCGTAGAAGAGCCCGGTCACGATCGCTGGTGCGACCTGTAGCTGATCGAGAGCGGCGAACACCCCGACCACCAGGACCGCGATGCCCGCACCCTTGGCGATCACCGAGCCACCCCGCACCGCGCCGAGCATCGGCTCGAGGACGTCGGTCAATGCCCTCGCGAGCACCGCCGCGATGACCAGGATCACGACCGCGACGATCACGTTCGGCAGGTAGGCGATCAGTCCCTCCAACAGGTCGCTGACCGGGTTGGGACCCCAGATGCCGAACGCGAGTTGCAGCGCGATCAGGAACACGAGCCAGAAGACGATCACGCCGATCACGTCCGATGGATCCGTCTTGCTGCGCTCGAACGCCTGGCGAATCGAACCCCGTTCCACGAGGCCGTCGAAGCCAACCCGTTCCAGCAGCGCGTCAGCAAGCTTCGACAGCGCCTTCGCGACGAAGTAGCCGATCAGCAGGATCACGAAGAAGCCGAGCAGCTTCGGGGCGAACGTCACCACGTCGGCCCATGCCTCTTCGAGACCTTGCTCGACGTCGATCTGTGCAAGCAACATGAGAGCCCTCCGTCAGTCCAGGATGCTCACGCCACCGGGGCCGACCAGCAGGCCTCCGATGATCAGCAGGATGCCCCAGAGCAATGCCCCACGGACGATGGCCACGATGCCCGCGACCACGAGCACGGCGGCGATGATCCACAGGATCGTGTCCGTGACACCTTCGTTGCCCCCGTTCTGGGCGAGCAGCGCCAATCCGGTCTGCAACATGATTCCCTCCCTCAGCGCGCGGTCCGCGCGGTCATGGATGTCGGAGGGTGTCTTGTCCATCCATGCCGGTCGGCAAACCTCGCCGAGGGCGTCGAGTTATTTCTGACGGAGGCCGAACCGGCGGTGCAGCAGCCCGCGCAACCAGCCAACGCGACTGGACGCCTGATCGGCTTTCACGGCGGCGTCGTCCAGCACTTCGGCGACCTCTGGATCGTCGTTCATCTTCGCGGCCTCCTCGATCGCTTCCGCGGTCTCGATCGAGGCCGCATGCGCGGCGTCGGCTCCGGCGACCTCCGATGGGATGTTTTCGGCTGGCATCGACACCCAAACTACACCGATGGTGGAGACGGTGGGAACACGACCTCGTGCTCGGCCTCGGCGAACGAGTCGAACCGCAGGGGCAGCCGGAACGTGGGCCACGCATAGGTGATGTCTCCCTCCGCCGGATCGTAGGCGGCCGTGTACACGGTGCCCCTGCCGACGTCGTGGGCGAGGCTGTACAGCGGCGGCACGAGGAACGCGCCGAGGAACCGCTCGTGGTCGACCTCGGGGTCGTCGAGCAGGCGAAGCAGCCACCACTCCCGCTGCAGCGTGCTCTCGGCGAGCACCGGGTCCCAGGACTCCACCGCCCACTGATGGTTCACGGCGATCGGCAGCCGACGGAACGACGGAGGACGGTCGGGGTTCAGGTAGGCGGTGATCACACCGCCTTCCGCATCGAGGATCGTGAGGTTGTGGGTGTGGGCGATCGGCATGCGTGTGAGCACGGCACGGGCGTCGTCGACCGTGTCGCACGTCTCGAGCAGGTAGCGGATCACGATCGGCACCCCGAAGCCCTCGCCCATCGACGCCCGTCCACCGAACGTGAGCGAGACGGCCAATCCGCGATCGTTCATGCCATCGCACAGCCCCCAGACCGCGTCGGTCACGCCGATCACGCCGCTCCCGGTGAAGGCGCTCCGCAGGATCACGGCGTCCATCAGCTCGGCGGGGTAGTCGTAGTTGCGCACGAGCCGGGGACCTCGCTCACCCTCCTGCAGCACCGCCTGCGAGCACGCGATCGCTGCACCCGGCGGTTTCCACATCGTGAACATGCGGGCGAAGACGGGATCGTCGCCGCCGACCTCACGCACCATCGCATCGTAGGCCGGCAACAGCTCGGGCATGTGCACCGTGAGCGCCTCGACGCCCTCGGCCGCCGAGGGACGGGCCTGGTCACCGTCCTGCAGGTACCACGCGGCGTACGCCTCCGCCCGGGCCGCGAACACCGCGGCGAGCTTCGAGCCGGGGTGCGACTCGTCGATCGTGCGAAACGTGGCTCCCGGCGCTATGGCCATCCGCGTTTCCTCCTTCCGGCTCGACTCACGTACGCTCCTGCAAGGCTACGCGTCTCCGACGCCGAGACGACGACGACCGGACCGAGGCTTCGGATGGCACATCACACCAGCGACCATGCTCGCTCGCCGCAGGCGCCCAACGCCGCGCCTGTGGACCCGCCCCGCGTGCGATCCGTCGAGGAGGCCGTCGGCGAGGTCCAGGTCGAGATCCGGACGAAGCGCAGGGCGATCATCGTGCGCCTGGTGTTCCTGATCATCATGGTCATCGCCCTCTACATCCTGTGGCCCAGCCTGCTCACGGTCTTCGAGACGTGGCCGGAGCTGCTCGATCTGGACCCGGCCTGGTTCGTCGCGATGGTCGCGTTGGAAGGCCTGAGCTTCTTCTGCATCTGGGGGTTGCAGCGCATCGCGCTCGTCACCGACCGCTGGTTCGGGGTGGCGACGGCGCAGCTCGCGGCGAACGCCTTCAGCCGGGTCGTGCCGGGCGGTGCCGCCGCCGGCGGTGCGCTGCAGTGGCGCATGCTGACCGATTCCGGCGTCGACGGCGCCCGCGTGGCGACCGCACTCACCGCAGCGTCACTGATCAGCACGGGCACGCTGTTCATGTTGCCCCTGCTCACCGTGCCCGCGGCGCTGCTCGGCAGGCCCGTGCCGGGCGGGCTCGCCCAGGCCGCGTGGCTGGGAGGCGTCGTGTTCGTCGCGGCATTCGTGTTCGGTTGGCGACTGCTGTTCCACAACCGACTGTTGCGTCGCCTCGGCCGCGGAGCGCAGTGGCTTCGGAACCGGTTCCAGCGAGGAAAGCCGCCCGTGACCGACCTGCCGGCGCGGCTCGTCGTGCAGCGAGACGAGATCCGCGAGGCGCTCGGCGACACGTGGTGGAAGGCATTGCTGTTCTCGCTCGCCAACTGGCTCTTCGACTACCTGGCGTTGCTGGCGGCCATCACTGCCGTCGGGTCGGGCCCACGTCCCACACTCGTGCTGCTCGCGTACTCGGCCTCGATGGTACTGGCGATGATCCCGATCACGCCGGGAGGACTCGGCTTCGTGGAAGCGGGACTCACCGGTCTGCTGACGCTCGCGGGCGTGTCGGCCGGAGACGCGGTGCTCGCGGTCCTCGCCTACCGGCTCGTGTCGTTCTGGCTGCCGTTGCCGGTCGGCGGTGTCGCCGCCTACCTGCACCGACGCCACTACCGAGGGCGGGAGACCATCGCCGAGCCCGGCTGAGTGGGATGAGGTCCGGATCGGCACGGGCACTTTCGGGGCGATGGCTCAGTCCCACCCTTCGCAACGATTCGGCGGGGACCTCCGTGTTGACTCCTGCGATCCCACGACGGAGGTCCCTGCCGAGTGGGCCCGGGTCGAGAGCTCACCGGCTACGGAACGAGGTCGAGCACCTCGCGCAGATCGGCGATGGTCGCTCCCGTCCATGCGTCTCGTTCTGGCGTGAGCATCGCCTCGTGATCGACCTGCGGATCGCGCAGGAGGTACGCCACCATGCCCACGGCCGCTGCGCCGGTGAGCTCCCCATACGCCCCGTCCCCTATGTAGACACATCCCTCGCTCGGCACGCCCAGCCGCCTGGCCGCAAGCCGATAGATCGCGGGATCGGGCTTGCGGATTCCCACCTCACTCGAGAACACCTCGACGTCGACCGACTCGCCCAGCGGGGACGCTCGCCAGAGCGCCGGGGTATCGGGGGCGCACTGGCTGACGAGCGCGAGCGCATATCCCCGCCCGCGCAGCCCCGCGAGCGTCTCGAGCGCGCCGTCCCGCGGCCGGAACCATCGCTCGTACATCGCCCGGCGCAGCTGCAGCGCGGCCATGACCGAGGGCTCGGCATAGCAGACGCCGACCCGCTCACAGATCGCCCGCACGTTGGCCTGGATGTCGGCGAACACACCCGTCTGACGCTCGATGGTCGTCGCCTCCCACCCGGCGCGGAACGCTCCCCGCTCGGCCCCCACGGCATCGGCGATCGCGTCGACCGACGCCCAGAAGTCCTGCCGCGGCAGCTCGTGCACGAGCGTGCCGAACAGGTCGAAGATCACGGCAGGCGGGCGCGCCACTCGTCCGCCAGCATCGAGTACACGACGATGTCGTAGAACCCGCCCAGGCCTCGACCTCCCCCGCGCTCGACGCTCTCTTCGACGTAGCCGAGCCGCTCGGGCACGGCACGGCTTCGCACGTTCCCCACGCCCGCCCTGATCACGACACGGTTCAGCCCCACGTGCTCGAACGCGACACGCGTGAACTCCCGCGCCGACCTCGTGACCAGCCCCCGGCCCTCGAACGGCGCCCGGGTCCAGTAGCCGATCTCGCCAGCGATGCCGTACGGGTCCCACGACAGCCCGACACCGCCCGCGAACTCGTCCCCGACGAAGATCCCGCAGCCTTCGAACCCTTCGGTCTCGGCGACGCGTTGCTCGAGCCAGGTCATCTGCACGTCCTTCGTCGTCGCGCCTTCGACCCAGGGCATCCATTCACCCAGGCGCTCGCGCTCTTCGACGACCGCGCCCCACAGCGCATCGATGTCGTCCACCACGTAGCGCCGCACGACGGCGCCGTCGCCGAGGTCGATCGGCAGCGGGTCAGGGTGACTCACGGAGCGCCTGCTGGGGCTGCCGTTTCTTCCGCTCCTCGTCCTGGAGCACGCGGCGCAGCACCTTGCCGATCAGCGTCTCGGGCAATTCGTCGCGGAACTCGATCTCCTTCGGCACGCGGTAGCCGGTGAGACCCTGGTCGGGGTCTCGGCACCACTGCTTGATCTCGTCTGCTGTCGCGGTCTCGCCGGGCTTCAGCACGATGAACGCCTTCACACGCTCGCCGGTCGTGTCATCGGGCACGCCCACGACCGCGCACTTCAGGATCTTCGGATGGTGGAAGAGGACGGCTTCCACCTCGGTGGGGTACACGTTGAAGCCCGACACCAGGATCATGTCCTTGATGCGGTCGACGATCTTGAAGTAGCCCTGCTCGTCCATGATCGCGACGTCGCCCGTATGCAGCCATCCGTTGCGGATCACGAGACCGCTCTCGTCGGGACGGTTCCAGTAGCCGAGCATCACCTGCGGGCCCTTGATGCACATCTCGCCACGCCCACCCTGAGGCACCTCGCGGTCGGGCTCGTCGAGGTCGACGAGCTTCACGTCGGTGTCGGGCAGGGGCAAGCCGATGAAGCCTTCCTTGCGCTCGCCGACCAGGGGGTTCGCGTGCGTCACCGGCGAGCACTCGCTGAGCCCGTAGCCCTCAACCACCGTCGCGCCGCCCGTGATCTCCTCGAACCGCTTCGCCACCGCCATCGGAAGGGGCGCTGCGCCGGAGATGCAGGCCTTCAGCGAGGCGAGGTCGTGCTTGGGGGTCCGCGGGTCCTGGTTCAGCGCGATGTACATGCGAGGCACGCCGGGGAACAGCGTCGGCTTCTCCTTGGAGATCGCCTTCAACGCCATGTCGATCTCGAAGCGAGGCAGCAGGATCAGCTTCGCGGCCTTCGTCATCGAGAAGTTCATCACGAGGGTGCCGAACGAGTGGAAGAAGGGCAGCGCCGCGACGATGCCGTCCTCGCCCTGCCGCACGACGTTCAGCCAGGCCGACGCCTGCAGGGCGTTCGAGACGAGGTTCGAGTGCGACAGCATCGCCCCCTTCGAGAGACCGGTCGTGCCACCCGTGTAGACGAGGGCCGCCACGTCGGAGGCCGGGTCGTCGACGACCGCCTCGGGCGGCACCGGACCAGCCTGCTTCATCACGTCAGCCCACCACCGCACCCGATGATCGGCCGGGATGAAGGGCAGGGGGGTGCCGTGCTTGCGAGCATCCGACTTGAACTTCAGCGGCGCCAGCCACTTGATCGGGGGCTTCATGTACCGGTTCAGCCTCACCGCGATCACGTCATGCACGCTGACGTCGTCGCGGATCTGCCCGAACCGACGATAGATCTGGTCGAGCACGATCATCACCTTCGCGCCCGAGTCCTTGACCTGGTGCTCGAGCTCGCGCTCGGTGTACAGCGGGTTGTTGCCCACGGCGACGGCCCCGAGGCGCTGGCAGGCGAAGAACGCGATCACGTACTCGGGGCAGTTCGGCAGGATCATGCCGACCCGGTCGCCCTTGCGAATCCCGAGCCCCGCGAGCACCGCCGAGAACCGCTCGACCTCGGCGAGCAGCGCCGCGTACGTCATGTGCGCCCCGAAGAACGCGAGCGCTGGCTTGTCGGGGAACCCGGCAGCCGCGTTGCGCAGCAACGTGTACACGGACTCTCGGGGGAACGGTTCGAGCGAGTGCGGCACGTCGGACGGGTACGAGTCGAACCACGGACGGTGGCTGGTCATGTCGCGCATCATCCCCGGGCGGCTGCGAGCAAGCAAGCCGACCCGCTGGTAGACCGGCGTCAGCCTGCGCCGTAGAGCCGCGTCAGGTGGGCGCCTCGTTCCGCCAGCTCTTCGCGGACCTCGTCGGGCGAGAGCACCTCGACCCACGGCGCGAACGTGACGAGGTCCGAGGCCGCAGCATGGGCCGACCAGCTCCTGATCCGCACCTCGACACGGCCGTCGGAACGTTCCTCGCCGACGGTGAGACGTCGGTCGAACGCGCCGCGCAGCCAGCGCAGCGCCTCGGGCTCGGCGGCCGCCTCGACCTCGAAGGTCGCCCGCTCCCGGTCGAGCCGCGCGACGGTGTCGTTCCAGGCGGCGGCGAGATCGAACCCCACGGGGCGGACGACCGGCTCGTCGAGCACCTCGGCCGACGTGACGCGGCTCACCCGGAACGTGCGCATGCCCGCGTCGGTGCCGGCGAGCAGATACCACACCGATGCCTTCGACACGAGGCCGAACGGGTGCACGACGCGCACGCTGCCGGGACGATCCGGACCCTGATATCCCAGCCGTACCTGACGATTCTCCACGGCCGCGTGCTGCAGCACCTCCAGGTGCTCCGGTGGCCGGGCGGGTGAGCGATCCCAGCTCGTCGGATCGATCACGACCGCGGCGGCGGCGGCTTCCGCCTCGGCGCGGAACGGCTCGGGCAAGGCGCGCACGAGCTTGCGCAATGCTGCCTTGATCTGCGGCGTCGCGGCCGCGGACGGCCCCGCGACGAGGAACAGCGTGCGGGCCTCCGCCGCGGTGAGGCCGCTCAGGTCGGTGCGGGCGCCGCCGACGAGCGACCAGCCGCCGCCGCGTCCAGCCTGGGAGTACACCGGAACACCCGCCATGGCCAGGGCATCGAGGTCGCGGCGAGCTGTGCGCTCGGAGACCTCGAGCTCGTCGGCGAGCTCCGCGGCGGTCACGCGTCCGCGCGCCTGCAGGATCAGCAGGGCGGCCACGAGGCGGTCGGCACGCATGTTCGAACCTTCTCACGGAAACCGGTCAGAGGATGGCCAGTTCACGAGCGATGATGTTCACGACCCAGGGGGGTCTCACCGGACGAGACACGGCCGATCAGCGAGAGTGAGGAGGGGTACGTCATGGGCAACGCAGCGATCGACGTGGAAGGTCTCGTGAAGACCTTCGGCGCGGTGCGAGCGGTCGACGGCATCGACATGGTCGCACGCGAGGGAACCGTCTTCGGGCTGCTCGGGCCCAACGGCGCCGGCAAGACGACGACGATCAGGGTGCTGTCCACGTTGTTGAAGCCCGACGCCGGTCGCGCCACGGTCGGCGGACACGACGTCGTCGAGCGACCCGCCGAGGTGCGGCGCATGATCGGCTTGACCGGGCAGTACGCGGCGGTCGACGAGCTGCTCTCGGGCAAGGACAACCTGGTCATGATCGGGCGCTTGCTCGGTCTGAGGGCTTCGGAGGCCAGGAGTCGCGCGATCCGGCTGCTCGAGGACTTCGATCTCTCCGAGGCCGCCGGGAAGTTCGTGAAGTCGTACTCGGGTGGAATGCGCCGGCGGCTCGACCTGGCGGCGAGCCTGGTGGGACGCCCGGCGTTCCTGTATCTCGACGAGCCGACGACGGGTCTCGACCCGCGGAGTCGGCTCGAGCTGTGGGGCATGATCCGGCGGCTCGTGGCCGACGGCACCACCGTGCTGCTCACGACCCAGTACCTGGAAGAGGCCGACCGCCTCGCCGACGAGATCGTCGTGATCGACCACGGCACCGTGATCGCGGCCGGCACCTCGGCCCAGCTCAAGAGCCGGGTCGGCGGGCACGTGCTGCAGGCGCGGCCGGTCATGCCCGAGGACCTGCCGGCGACCGAGAAGGCACTGACCCCGTTGGTCAAGGCGGGCGAGTCGGCGTTCAACGACGGACAGGTCGTCACGCTCCCGATCGAGGACACGTCGGCGCTCGGGCAGGCGGTGCTACGCCTCGAGGAGGCGCGCGTCGCGGTCGACGACCTGTCGCTGCGACGGCCGAGCCTCGACGAGGTCTTCCTCGCGCTCACGGGTCACGTCGCCGAGGGCGAGGAAGACCCGCGCGACGCGACCGACGGCGATCTCTCGAATCACAGGAGGGCCTCATGAGCACCGTTCCCGTCTCACACATCAACGGCAACGTGATCACGAACACGCTCACGATCGCCCGACGGAACCTGCTGCACATCAAGGCCACGCCCGAGCAGCTCGTCGAGATGACGATCCAGCCGATCATGTTCCTCGTGCTCTTCGTCTACGTGTTCGGCGGGGCGATCGCCGGATCGAGCAGCGAGTATCTGGAGTTCGCGCTGCCGGGCATCCTGATCCAGAGCGTCTGCTTCCTGCCCTTTACGACCGCGCTCGCGCTCAACACCGACTTCTCGCGCGGGGTGATCGACCGGTTCCGGTCGCTGCCGATGGCGCGCTCGGCGGTGATCGGCGGGCGCATCATGGCCGACGGCGTGCGCATCGCGTGGAGCGTCGTGATCATCGTGGGATTCTCGATGATCCTCGGGTTCCGCTTCGGTGGGTCGGCGGCCGAGGCCCTGGCTGCATTGCTCGTGGTCGTCGCGTTCGGCCTCGCGATGTGCTGGCCGCTGGCGTTCATCGGCATCACGGCGCGCAGCACCGAGTCGGTCAACACGTGGGGCTTCATGATCATCCTGCCGCTCACGTTCGCGAGCTCTGCCTTCGTGCCGACCGAGAGCATGCCGGGGTGGCTGCAGGCGTTCGCCGAGGTCAACCCGGTCACCTACGCGATCAACGCGACGCGCTCGCTGATGCTCGGCCTGCCGCTGGAAGGCTGGCTGACCGGCACGATCGTGTGGATCGCCGTGATCGTGGGGCTGTTCGCTCCGCTCGCGATCGTGCGATACCGGCGGCGCATCTGAGAACGGAGGGCGGCGACCTAGGTCGCCGCCCTCCGTCGCGAAAACAGGGAGCGATCACCTGGTCGCTGGCGTCGATTTCCGGCAGCCTGGGATGGCCTCGATCGCGACGTCCAGCCGGGAGGTTGCGCGGAGGCCGTTCCGATGGGAGCATCGGGTCGGTCGGCAGGTCGGCTCGAGAGGAGGTCCGGTGGTTCCATACGCGTCAAGCCGCGACCTCGACGAACCAACGGGATCGGGTGCGGTGACGGTCACGTGACCTGACCCCCGGGCGTCCCCGCCGGTGAGATCGCGGCTCCCGTCGCGGATCCTCCGCGTGCCCGGTGCATGCCCCGATCCTTCCCCGGCCCCGCAGCCATCACCACGCGACGCCGTGCGACGACGCCTCGTCCACACGACGTGCGTCGGCGCCATGGCGCCCGAACACCGAAGGACCATCGATGCAGGTAGCGACATCAACGCCGGTGCCCACCGTCGACCGGGCGATCTTCCGCCGTGGCGTGCGGCTCGTCATGTCGTACGTCCGCATGCACCCCAAGCCGTTCGCGGCCGCGGTCGCCGGTGCCGTGCTGTTCGCGTTCGCCTCGCTCTGGCTCACCGAGGCGCTCGCCCGTGCGACCGACGAGGTGCTCGCTCCCGCCTTCGACGGGGACCTCGACACCTCGAAGGTCTGGCTCGCCGTCGGCGGCCTGATGCTCGGCGGCATCGGACGCGCCCTCGGCATCATGGTGCGCCGGTACTACTCCGGCGTCGCCGGGGAACGGGTGATGGCGACCCTGCGCACCAGGGTCGCCGAGCGCTACCGGGCGCTCTCGCTGCGCTACCACCGCGAGACGCCGACCGGCGAACTGCTCGCGCACATGGAGGCCGACGTGAAGGCGGCGGTCGACGTCTTCTGGCCGGTGCCCTTCGCGATGGGCGTGATCGTGCTGACGGGGCTGGCCCTGATCGCGTTGCTGACCACCGACCCGGTGCTCGCGCTCGTCGGACTGTTCGTGTTCCCGACACTCGCGATCATGAACCAGATCTTCGCCCGTCGCATGGAAGAGCCGACCCGACTGGCGCAGGAACGAATCGGGGAGGTCAGCGCCGTCGCGCACGAATCGATCGACGGCGCGCTCGTCGTGAAGACGCTCGGCCGGGAGCAGGCCGAGACCCAGCGCCTCTACGAGCGGGCGCGGGCGCTCCGCGACGAGCGCGTGCGCTCGGGATCGATCCGCGCGACCTTCGAGGCCGCGCTCGACGCCCTGCCCACCCTCGCGATCGCGCTGCTGCTCGCCGTCGGATCGTGGCGCGTGTCGACGGGCGACATCACGCTCGGCGATCTGATCGGGTTCGTTGCACTCTTCCAGCTGCTGGCGTGGCCGATGCGTTTCATCGGCTGGATCCTCGCCGAGCTCCCACGCGCGGTCGTCGGCTACGACCGCATCGAAGAGGTCTTCCGTGAGCCGGTGACGGTGACCCCGGTGCGGGAGGGCACGCCGCTTCCCGAGGGACCGCTGGGGCTGGAGGTTCACGACCTGCGGCTCGAGTACGAGCAGCAGTCCCCCGTGCTCGAGGGCGTGACCTTCGAGGTCGCTCCCGGCGAATCGGTCGCGATCGTCGGCCCGACCGGCGTGGGCAAGAGCACGCTCACCCAGCTGATGGTGCGCCTGGTCGACCCCGACCAGGGACACGTCGCGATCGGCGGCGTGGACCTGCGCCAGGTCGACGTGGCGTCGCTACGAGCAGCGGTCGCTGTCGTCTTCCAGGAGAGCTTCCTGTTCGCCGAGAGCGTGCGTTCGAACATCGCGCTGGACTCGGGGGCGACCGACGCCGAGGTCGAGCACGCGGCCGTGATCGCGGCGTGCGATCGGTTCATCCGCGCGCTCCCCCAGGGGTACGACACGGTCGTCGGCGAGCGCGGTCTCACCCTGTCGGGCGGCGAACGGCAGCGGGTGGCGCTCGCGAGGGCGCTGGTGCGCAAGCCTCGACTGCTGATCCTCGACGACGCGACGAGCGCGGTCGACCCGTCGATCGAGGCGGAGATCCTCGGCGGGCTCCGGCGGGAGCTCTCGACGACCCTCGTGGTCGTCGCCTATCGCCTGTCGACGATCCGGCTCGCCGACCGCGTGATCTTCCTGCGGAACGGCCGGGTCGAGGCGACCGGCTCCCACGTCGAGCTGCTCGCGACGCAACCCGGCTACGGGGCCATCATCCGGGCGTACGAACGGGGTGAGCGATGAGCGCGGAGCTGACCCAGCTGCGCGGTCGCGGCGACGAGCTCCCCGTGCCCGAGGAGCTCAAGGGCTCGTTCGCCGTGCTCCGGCGCGGGGTGCGCGAAAGCCCCGAGCTCCGCAAGGGCCTGGGGTTCACGCTCGTCGTCTCACTCGGGATCACCGCGATCTCCCTCGTCACCCCCGTGCTGGTCCAGCAGGTCTTCGATCACGGGTTCACACCCGAGTTCAAGCCGAGGTTCGTCTACGGCATCTGCTTCCTGGCGTTCGTGCTGGTGATCATGGCCTTCCTGGCGGCACGGACCGCCGGACGCCGGCTCGTGCGAGCGTCGGAGGAGGCGCTCATGAACCTGCGGGTGCGCACGTTCGCGCATATCCACCAGCTCTCGATCGCCGAGCAGAGCGAGGAGAAGCGGGGGGTCTTCGTCGCCCGCGTGACCGCCGATGCCGACTCGCTGCAGCAGTTCACCGAGTGGGGCGGCATCGCGTGGTTGATCTCGTTCGTGCAGGCGTTCGGCGCACTCGCGGTGATGCTCTACTACTCCTGGCAGCTCTCGATCGTCGTCGTGCTGCTGATGGTGCCCCTGGTGGTGATCATGGGCTCGATGCAGGCACGCCTGTCGGCCGCCTTCGATGCCGCCCGCACCCGGGTGGGCGAGATGCTGAGCGAGGTCAGCGAGAGCGTGATGGGCGCCGCGGTTGTGCGTGCCTACGGGCTCGACGACACGATCCACGACCGGGTCACGGGCGCGATCGGACGCCGTTACGACGCGGAGGTCAAGGCGCACCTGCGGGCCGCGACCCTGTGGCCGATGTCCAGCGTCTTCTACGCGCTGACGCTGGCCGTGGTGATCGCGGTGGGCGCGGTCTTCGGACCGGAGTGGGGGCTGACCTTCGGCACCGCGACGGCGTTCCTGTTCCTCGGTGACGTGTTCCTGAGCGTGTTCGAGGACCTGCCCGAGATCTACTCAGAGACCCAGACCGCGATCGCGGGCTGGCGGAAGATCCTCGCGGTGCTCGACCTGCCGATCGAGATCGAGGAACCTGCCGACGGCGTGCGGCTGCCGAGTCATGGCGCGCTCGATGTCGAGGTCCGCGACCTGACGTTCGGCTACCGCGGAGGGCCGCCCGTCCTCCACGACATCGGGGTCGCGATCCCGGCCGGGGCACACGTGGCGATCGTGGGCGAGACGGGGAGCGGCAAGACGACGTTCGCGAAGCTGCTCACCCGCCTCGCCGACCCTCGGACCGGCTCGATCGAGGTAGGGGGCGCCGACCTGCGAGAGATCGACCCGTCGTCTCGCCGGGTCGCGATCCGTATGGTGCCGCAGGACGGCTTCCTCTTCGACTGGACGGTGCGCGAGAACGTCAAGGTCGGGCGTGAGGGGGCAACCGATCGCGAGGTCGACGCCGCGTTCGAGGAGCTGGGACTCGGCGAGTGGGTGCGCTCGCTCCAGGACGGGCTGGACACCCGCGCCGGTGAGCGCGGTGAACAGCTCTCGGTCGGCGAGCGACAGCTGATCGCGCTCGTGCGTGCGCAGATCGCCGATCCGGGCCTGTTGATCCTCGACGAGGCGACCAGCGCGGTCGATCCGGCGACCGAGGCACGCATCACCGAAGCGCTCAGGCGGTTGTCGGCGGGTCGCACCACCGTGACGATCGCGCACCGGCTCTCCACGGCCGAACACGCCGATCGCGTGCTCGTCTTCGACCGGGGCGAGATCGTCGAGCGGGGGACGCACGACGAACTGGTCGCAATGGGAGGCGTGTACGCCGGGCTCTTCGAGAGCTGGCTCGGGAACATCCGGGACGGTGATCGGGTGTGACCGACGCGGCCGACCCGATGGCCGGGCTCCGCGCGATGGCATCGGCAGCGCTCTTCCCTGCCGAGGGCGAGATCGACGTCGCCGGGCTCCGGGAACCGGTGACCGTTCGCCGCGACGCTTGGGGCGTTCCGTACATCGAGGCGGCATCGTTGGACGATCTCTGGTTCGCGCACGGTGTCGTCACGGCCGGCGAGCGACTCTTCCAGCTCGAGCTCACCCTGCGCGCGGCGAACGGACGCCTCAGCGAGCTCTTCGGCGACCGCACCCTGGACGACGACCGGCTCGCGCGCACGGTCGGCTTCCACAGGGCCGGCGCTCGCATCGCCGCCGCATGGGACGAACGATCGAAGATCATGCACGCCCGGTTCCGAGCGGGGGTGCGCGCCTGGGTCGACGCGATGCCCACGGCGCCGCTCGAGTACACCGTGCTCGACGTCACCCCGTGGGTGCCCGACGACGAGGCGGTGTGGGCGTCGGCGTTCGTCGTCCTCGCGTGGGGACTCTCGGGGAACTGGGACGCCGAGCTGCTCCGTTCGTGGATCGGCGAGGCCGGGGGGCCCGACGCTGTGGAGCGGCTGCTCCCTCCCCTGCCGGCCGATCCGCTCGAAGTCGTGCCCGGCGCCCTCGCCGGTGCCCTGTTCGACGCGAGGCCGCCCGCGAAGGGGCAGGGTTCCAACGCCTGGGTGGTCGCGGGCGTCCGCACCGCGACCGGCGCGCCCCTGCTCGCGAACGACCCGCACCTGCTCGTCATGCAGCCAGGCATATGGATGGAGTGCCACCTCTCGGCTCCGGGATACCGGGCTCGCGGCGTGTCGCTGCCCTTCTCCCCCGGCGTGCTGCTCGGCTGCACCGATCACCACGCCTGGGGCGTCACGAACGTCAGCGGCGACGTGCAGGACCTGTTCGTCGAGCGCCTGAACCCCGAGCGCACGGCCGCAGAACACCTCGGGCGGTGGGAGCCACTGACGGTGCACCCCGAGGAGATCACCGTGCGCGGCGTGGACGAGCCGGTCGTGGTCGAGGTCCGGGAAACTCGCCACGGACCACTGCTCGACACGTTCGTCTCCGGCGCGCTCCACCCTGAGTACGTGGCGCTGCCCGAGGAACCGAGCTATGCCCTCTCGTGGGTCGGCCTCGACCACGGTACGCGCCCGTCGCTCGTCCTCGACGTCGCGCAGGCCGGCTCGTTCGAGGCGTTCCGGGCCGCAGCGCTCGAGGGGCTCGCCTGCCCCGGCCAGAACGTGGTGTACGCCGACGTCGACGGCACGACCGGCTACGCGTGCACGGGACGATATCCGGTGCGCTCCGAGGGCGATGGCACCGTGCCCACGCCCGGTTGGACCGACGAATACCGATGGGTGGACCACATACCCCCCGACGAGCTGCCTTGGGGCACCGACCCCGAGCGTGGATACCTCGTGACGGCGAACCATCGCATGCACGACGAGGGGTACCGCCACCTGATCGGACATGACTTCCACACGTCCTTCCGGGCGCGCCGCATCGCCGAGGTGCTCGCAAGCCGCGACGACCACGACGTCGCCGCCATGGCTGCGCTGCAGACGGACGTCGTCTCACTCGCCGCCCGCCGGAACGTCGGGCTGATGCTCGAAAGGGTGGAGGCTCCCGATGGGCACGATCGAGTGGAGGCGATCGACCGGTTGGCATCGTGGGACGGCTCGATGACGGCGGACTCGAGCGCGGCGGCCCTCTACCAGGTCTGGTGCTCGGGGGTCGCCCATCGAGCGCTCGCGCCGATGCTCGGGGAGGAGCTCTTCCGTCGGTACCACGCGTGGCGAGAACCGTTCCAGTGCGGCGCGCTCCCGGAGATGCTGCGTGCCGGCGAGATCGCCGGTGGGTTGCTCGGCGAGGCGCTCGACGATGCGGTCGCTGAGCTCAGGGCGACCCTCGCCGAGGACCCGGACGACTGGCGCTGGGGAGACCTGCACCGGGTCACGCTCGCGCACCCGCTGTCGGCGATCCCGGGGTTCGAGTCGCTCTTCGTCGCGCTCGAGGCGGGCGTGGGCGGCGACGACCAGACCGTGCTGCAGACGGGGGTGGACGCGCGCGACGGGTATCCGGCGGCGGTGATCCCGTCGTGGCGAGCCGTGTACGACCTCGCCGACCTCGACCGCAGCGTCGGCGTACTGCCCACCGGCAACAGCGGGAACCCGGCGAGCCCGCACTGGAACGACCAGGCGGCGATGTGGCTCGCCGGCGAGACCCACCCGCTGCCGTTCACCGAGGCGGCCGTCTCGAGCGCGACGGTAACCCTCGCACGCCTCGTGCCGGGTACCATCTCGGGCTGAGATGCCGGTTTCCAAGGGACGTCAGAAGAAGAAGACGCCGCGCTACCGCGCCGCACCGCAGCAGCCGAAGAAGCGCCACCGGTCGAGCCCGCGCTGGTACGGCCCGCTGTTGATCACGCTGATGGCGCTCGGGGTCATCGTGATCGTCGCGAACTACATGGGGCTGATCCCGGGCACCGATGGACAGGCGTCGTCGGTCTGGCTGTGGATCGGGCTCGGCATCCTCGGGGCGGGGTTCGTCGGCACCAGCTTCTGGTACTGAGGGGCCGAGAGCGGAATCACACGCGTGTGATCCATCCACCCGTTGCCCACCGCTGTGGACGACCTGCGGCTCCGCCGCGCGTTCCCCCCGCGTTCACGCGTCTGTGGACATCCCGGTGCACGATCGGTGGAAAACTCCCCGAGAACACCTCGATCACGGTGGAACGACTGTGGAGAAGCCGGCGGTCGGTCAGATGCCGGCCGGCCGCCGCTCGACCTGCATCTTCTCCCCGCAGTGGCGCGGAACCTGCATCTCCCCGAGCCGGGAAACCTTGAGCTCGGTGCCGCACTCTCCGCACACGAAGTACACCTCGAGCGCCTCGACGTCCTCCGCCTCGGCGGGCGCGGGTTCCACGTCGGGGTCGGGCGAGAACACGCGCAACGACGCGATGCCGATGCGCCAGATCAGCGCACCGATCAGGACCGCGGTGACCACCAGCAACCAGTCCGGCACGCATCCACGCTAGCAGCGGGTCGTCGAACCGGCTCCGCCCCTAGATCACGCCCTGGGCGAGCATCGCGTCGGCGACCCGGCGGAACCCCGCGATGTTCGCTCCGTGCACGTAGTTGCCCGGTTCGCCGTACTCCTCCGCGGTCTCGCGGCACTGCTGGTGGATGCGGCGCATGATCTCGCGCAGCCGCTCGTCCACGCCTTCCCGGGTCCACGACAGGCGCATCGCGTTCTGCGACATCTCGAGGCCGCTCACGGCGACGCCCCCGGCGTTCGCGGCCTTCCCCGGACCGTAAAGGACGCCCGCCGTGACGAACTGATCGATGCCTTCGGGCACGGTGGGCATATTCGCGCCCTCGCTCACAAGGAACACCCCGTTCGAGATCAGGTTCGCCGCGTCCTTGCCGTTGATCTCGTTCTGGGTCGCGCTCGGGAACGCACAGTCGGCGGGCACCTCCCAGAGCGTGTTGTGGTCGTCGGACGGATCGGCCGGGGTGAACGCCGCCGTCGGGAACCGCTCCGCGTACGCCATGATGCGACCTCTGCGGTCGTTCTTGAGGTCCTTCACCCACGAGAGCTTTTCCGCGTCGATGCCGTCCGGGTCGTGGACGAACCCGCCCGAGTCCGACAGGGTCACCGGCTTCGCTCCCAGGTCGAGCAGCTTCTCCACGGTGTGCTGGGCGACGTTGCCGGCCCCGCTCACGAGGCAGGTCTTGCCCTCGAGGGAATCGTCGCGAGTCGCGAGCATCTCCTGGGCGAAATACACGGTGCCGTAGCCCGTCGCCTCCGGTCTGATCAGGGAACCGCCCGAGTCCAACCCCTTGCCGGTGATCGCGCCGGTGAACTCGTTCGTGATGCGCTTGTATTGGCCGAAGAGGTAGCCGATCTCCCGCTTGCCGACGCCGATGTCACCTGCGGGCACGTCGGTGTTCGGCCCGATGTGCCGGTGGAGCTCGGTCATGAACGCTTGGCAGAAGCGCATCACTTCCTGCTCGTTCTTGCCCTTGGGGTCGAAGTCGGCGCCGCCCTTGCCGGCCCCGAGGGGCAGCGTCGTGAGCGCGTTCTTGAAGACCTGCTCGAACGCGAGGAACTTCAGCATGCCCAAGTAGACGGTCGGGTGGAAGCGCAGGCCACCCTTGTAAGGGCCGATCGCGCTCGACATCTCGACCCGGTAGCCGCGGTTCACCTGCACCTGGCCGCGGTCGTCGACCCACGAGACGCGGAACGTGACCACCCGCTCGGGCTCCACGAACCGCTCCAACACTTTGGCCTCGCGGTACACGGGGAATCGATCGACGCAGAGCTCGATCGAGCCCGCCGCTTCGCGAACGGCCTGCAGGAACTCCGGCTCGTTCGCGTTCCTGGCCGTGACATCGGCCATCAGCCGCCGGACGTACTCACCCACCGGTTCTCGCGCCCCCACCGGTTCGTTCGTTGCCGAACCGACCGCCATCCTGCCACGACGCGCCGTCCGGCGGAACCCTCCGCCGCATCCGCTGTTGCTGCGCAGGCCATCACGCCGCCGCGAGCGCGCGGCGGAGCGCATCTCGCAACGGCATCGGTTCGATCGACGGGAACCGCTTCCGCGCCTCGTCGCCGTGCACGACCATCGGCGTGGTCATGCCCTCGATCAGCGGGCGGGCCAAGGCGGACGAGACCGACGTCGTGAGCCCGCACCAGTACGACGACAGTCTCGGGGTGAGGAACGGCACCCCGACGATCACGGGATGCCGTCCGCGCTCCGCCGCCACCGTCTCGATCATGCGGCGGTACGTGGTCACGTCGGGTCCCCCGATCTCCACGACGGTGCGGTCATGGTCGAGCGGCGTCTCCAGCCCCGCGACGAGATAGGCGAGGACATCGTCCACGGCGATCGGCTGCGAGGGCGTGTCGACCCAGCGGGGCACCACCATCGCCGGGAGCCGGTTCACGAGATCGGTCAGCATCGTGAACGAGGCGCTGTCGGCGCTCACGACCATCGCAGCTCGGAACTCCAGCAAGGGCGGACCAGACTCGGCGAGGATGCGGCCCGTCTCGTGACGGCTCGCGAGATGCTCGGAGAGGTCCGCGTCGTCCCTGCCGAGGCCACCCAGGTAGATCACGCGCTCGACCCCTGCCGCGCGCGCAGCCTCGCCGAAGGACTGCGCCCCCTCGGCGTCTCGCTCCCGGAAGTCCCCGGCTGCCGCGGGTTCCATCGAGTGGACCAGGTAGTAGGCGGCCGTCACGCCCTGAAGCGCCGGTCGGATCGTCGCGGGACGCAGGACATCGAGCTCGACGGCCGCGAGTTCCGGCCACCGATCGTGCAGGGCGGACGGGCGACGGGATGCCACGCGCGGTTCCCGGCCCTCGGCCACGAGCCGGTCGACGAGCCGTGCGCCGACCGCGCCGGTCGCCCCGGTGACCAGGATCGTCATGCGCTCGACCCTACCCGGTCGCCGTCGTGGCGACGCGGGAGAACCCATGCGGCCTGCGCTACGGCACCGCGACGGAGGGCACGTGTCGCTCGAGGAAGCCCATGATCGCTCGCATCTGACGAACCTCCTCGTCGATGTCGTACGAGCCGTGCCCCGCGTCGAACAGCACGACCTCATGCGGGTGGTTCCGCGCAGCGAGCTGGTCGACGAACGCCATCGCCTGTCGCAGGGGGCATCGCGTGTCGTTCTCACCGATCAGGAAGATCACCGGCGCCCGCACGCCGTCGACGAAATGGATCGGGTTGCGGTCGCGCATCAGCTCGGGGACCTGATCGGGAGTGCCGCCGAGCAGGGCCCGATCGTAGGCCTGCAGCTCGGGCGAGAGGTCCTCGTAGCCGAGCTCGTAGTCCCCCACTGGAACGCCGGCCACACCCGCCAGCCACAGGTCGGGGTGCTTGCAGAGCTCCATCACGGTGATGTAGCCGCCCCACGACCAGCCGCCGACGACGGCTCGGCCGGGGTCGGCGACGCCGCGTGCGACGAGGTCGGCAAGGCCGGCGTTCACGTCGACGAGCTCGGGGCCGCCGATGTCGCCGATCAGACGGTCGCGCCACGCCCGGCCGTAACCGGTCGAGCCCCGGTAATTCACCATGCCGACCGCGAATCCCATGTCGACGTAGGCAAGGACCTCCGGATCCCACGCGTCGGTGTCCTGCCCGGTCGGGCCACCGTGCACGAACATCATCACCGGGAACGGCCCGTTGCCCTCAGGTATCACGTAGAAGCCGTGCACCCGGTCGCCCTCACCGTTGTCGAAGTGCCACGAGTGGAACGGGCGTCCGGCCGGCGCGCGATCACCGTCGGCGCGCACCACGTCGGCGCCGGCCGAGTCGAGCGTGACGGGCGGCCGTTCCCCGCTCGAGAGCCGGAACCACACGTCGCCGTCGGGTCGCACGCGGGCCGCGCCGATCGTGCCCGGGTCGTGACCGATCGGAGCGAGCGAGCCCGTCGCGAGGTCGAACCGAGAGAGGCGGTCGCGGCCCTCGTCGTTGTGCACCAGGAGGACCGAGGCGGCGTCCGGCCACCAATCCACGGCTTCCACCGGCCCGGCGAGACCGAGCTCGAGGTCGGTCCAGGCGCCGGTCGTGAGATCCCAGATCGCGGGACGCTCCTCGCCCTCGCGCTCTTGGGTCACGATCAGCCGTTGATCGCCGGGGATCGGCGACCAACACGAGGCGACCAGCGCCATGCCCTCGTCGATCTGCTCGGCGATCGTCGTGCCGGTCCGCGGGTCGACGACCCGCAAGGCGGTGTGCATGCTGTCGCCGTGCTCCGCGTGCTCGAGCGCGAGCATCGACCCGTCGGCTGAGAGTCCGCCGCTGTCACCACGCCCGGATTCGGAACCCCCGATGCCGATGTGCTCGGTGCTGCGCCAGATCTCCTTCGCCGGCTCGCCGTCGGACGAGACGAGCACGGCGAAGCCGTCGGCGTCGCTGATGCCGGCCGCCACCATCCCCGGCACCTGCGCGAGGCCCTGGTTCCACCCCGTCGGCACTCCCGGGAGGAAGGGCACCGGCTCGCCCCCGGAGAACGGCTCGGCGTACCAGCGCCCGGCCTCGCTGCCGGTCTCGTCCTGCCAGAAGAGGACGCGCTCCCCGTCGGGGGTGAGCTCGCCGGCGATCACCCCGATCGGATGGTTGGTGACCCGGCGTCGGAGGCCCGTCACGCGATCCCGGACGTGCACCTGATAAACGCCGCTCTCGGTGCTCCAGTAGACGAGGCGCTCGGGAGCCGATCGCGCCCAGTGGGGCAGGGACACGCTCGGCGTGCGGAACCGGCGTTCCCAGGCAGGGATGTGAGCGTTCATGACGGCGAGCCTACCGAGGATGGGTCGTCTCGGTTCTGCATCCTCGCTCGTGCCGCTTCCAAGGCGCGCCACACGCGCTCTGAGGTGAGCGGCAGGTCGAGATGCCGCACGCCCCACGGAGAGAGCGCGTCGACCACGGCGTTCTGCACCGCAGGTGTGGAGCCGATCGTCGCAGACTCTCCGATACCCTTGGCCCCCAACGGATTCACGGGCGTCGGGGTCTCGGTCCTCGCCGTTTCGAACCGGGGGAACTCGGCCGCCGAGGGCATCGCGTAGGTCGTGAGCGTCGACGTGATCGGCGTGCCGCCCTCGTCGTAGCGCACCTCCTCGTACAGCGCCTGGGCGATGCCCTGCGCGAGCCCGCCGTGGACCTGCCCTTCGACGAGCGCCGGGTTCAGCACCCGACCGCAGTCGTCCACCGCCACGTGTCGCACGAGCCGGACCTCGCCCGTCTCCGTGTCCACCTCCACCACGGCGACGTGCGCTCCGAACGGGAAGGTGGACGCGGGCTCGCGATACACGCCCTCGGCGAGCAGGCCCGGCTCGAGTCCCGGTGGAAGGGTCGACGCCCGCGATGCGCCGGCGAGCTCGGCGAGCGTGAGGCCGCGCTCCGGCGCGCCCCGCACGGCGAAGCCACCGCCGTCGGCTGGCTCGAGGTCCGACGCGTCGGCCTCGAGCAGGTGCGCGGCCAGGGCGCGGGCCCGCTCGAGGACCTCGGTGCTGCGCTCGAACACCGACGAGCCGCCCGCTTGCAACGAGCGCGAGCCCCACGTGCCCGCCCCCCGCCTCACGAGACCCGTGTCGGAGTGCACAACCCGGACCGACCCGAGCGGCACGCCGAGCACGCCCGACGCGAGTTGCGCGAACGCGGTCTCGTGGCCTTGCCCGTGCGGCGAGGTCCCCGTCACCACCGTGACCGTGCCGTCCGCGTGCGCCTCGACCGAGGCGAACTCCTTGGAACTGAACGACGTGATCTCGACGTAGGTCGCGACTCCGATGCCCAGGGCGAGGTGGTCGCCGCGTTCCCGGCGGGAGGTTCGCTCGGCGCGAAGGGCGTCGATCCCGGCCAGGCGCGTCGCCTCGTCCAGTGCTCGTTCGTACTCGCCGACGTCGTAGACGGTGCCCGACGCCGTCCGGAACGGGAAGGAGTCGGGAGGGATCAGGTTGCGGCGACGCACGTCGAGCGGGTCCATGCCGAGCTCGGCGGCGACGAGATCGATCGCTCGTTCGATCAGCGCGGTGGCCTCGGGCCTGCCGGCTCCCCGGTACGGCGCGACCGGTGTCGCGTTCGTGACGACGCTTCGGCCCCTCGAGGCGATGCGCGGGATCGCGTAGACGCCCGAGAGCATCTCGTGGGTCGTGTTCGGGAGGAAGGCCCCGATCGGGTACGCCCCCATGTCCGCGATCAGGTCCGCCCGCAGACCCACGAGCGCGCCGTCGCGCCGGGCCCCGATCTCGACGCGCTGCACCTGCGCTCGTCCGTGGGTGAGGGCGAGGAGCCCCTCCGACCGCGACTCGATCCAGCGCACGGGACGCCCGAGCCTGGCCGCCACTGCGGCAACCACCACGTACTCGGGATAGACCTGGAGCTTCGCGCCGAACCCGCCGCCGACGTCGGGAGCGATCGTGCGCACGTCCTCCTTCTCCACCCCGAGGGCGTCGGCGAGGTCGTCGCGGACATCGAACGGAACCTGCGTCGAGACCCACGCCGTGTACGTGCCGTCGCCGTGCGGCCGCACAGCGATCGCGTTGCCTTCCATCGGGACCGGGGCGACGCGTTGGTTCACCAACCGCCCCCGCGCGACGACCTCGGCTCCCGCGAGCACGTCGTCGTCCCAGCCCGCTTCGAACGACGCGACGACGTTCGAGCCGTGCTCGGGCCACAAGCACGGGGCGCTGGTCCCGAGCGCCGCCTCCACATCGGTCACCGACGGAAGGAGGTCGTAGTCGCCGACGACGGCCTCGGCCGCGTCCTCGGCTTGGGCCAGGGTGTCGGCCACGACGACCGCGATCGCCTCGCCCACGAACCGCACGACGCCGCGGGCCAGCGGCTCCCGACCGAACGGTCCCTCGAGGGCGTCGGACGAGCCCTCCACGACGCCGCTCGCCGGCAGGCAGGCGAGGTCGAGGTCGGCGGCCGTGAACACGCCCGCCACACCGGGCATCGCGCGAGCGACCTCGACCTCGACGGCGCTCAGGCTCGCATGGGCCATGATGGAGCGGACGAACACGGCGCGCAGCGCGCCCTCGATCGGCAGGTTCTCGACGTACCGGCCGCGGCCCGTCAGGAACCGTGGATCTTCAGCACGGAGGGCCGGCACACCGAACATCGAGGGAGGCAGCGTCGTCACGTGAGTCATGCTCCCAGAGGCGCACCGGGGGGAAGGCAACGGCCACGCGACGGCGGCTGACGCACGGCATCGCCGCCATGGCGATCGCGCTGGCAGCGGCACCGTCGGCTGTTCGAACGGCCGCTGCAGGGCGAGCGTCGGCCCCGTGATGCGCGTCCGGTTCGCCCCCGAACGGTGGTCGCTCGCCGGTCCGCCGGCTGAGGTTCCCCTGACGAACCACGTCGGCGCGGTGTATTCCATGGGTGTATTCCATGGAGGTCGCACCCGACGGTCGCATCTCCTTCAGCCGGGCGAGGCATCTGCCGACGCGCTTCGGCGTGAGGCCCGCTGATCGACCGACCACGCACGAGGAGGCCGAGGAGCAGATGCACATCCGAGCCGCGAAGACGATCGCCCTGACGGTCGCGCTCGCCACCACCCTGATCGCCATGGTCGCCGCAGGCCCGGCCGCGGCCGGCGGCGGCGTACGTGCCGTGAAGGTCGCCGGCGGGCTGAACGGTCCCAGCGCGTTCACGTTCACGGCCAAGGGCACGATCGTCTACCTCGAGCGGGGCACGGGCGAGGTCCGCTTCCGAAACCCGAAGACCGATTTCGATCGCCTCTTCTTCCGCATCCCGGGGGTGAACGGGGAAGGCGAGCGAGGAGCCTTGGGGGTGGCGCTGCATCCGCGCTGGCCCGAGAAGCCGTTCGTCTACGTCTACGTGACCCGCCGCGCCGACGGGAGGCTCCGCAACCAGATCGTGCGCATCCGCGACCGAGGCGGCGAGGGGAAGGGCTACACGAAGATCCTGACGACCCCCGCGAGTTCCAGCCCGTACCACAACGGGGGGCGCATCCTGTTCGGTCCCGACGGCAAGCTCTACGTGATCGTCGGCGACGGACACGATGCCTCGAACGCCCAAGACCTCACAGGGAACCTCCGTGGCAAGATCCTCCGCATGAACCCGGACGGCTCGATACCGGGCACGAACCCGACGATCGACGGGCGACGTACCCGCATCTTCGCCTTCGGCATCCGCAACTCCTTCGGCTTCACGTTCGATCCCGAGCAGGGGAACCTCTGGGAGACCGAGAACGGCCCGGAGTGCAACGACGAGATCAACTTCGTGCAGCGCGGTGACAACTACGCGTGGGGACCGAGGCAGGCCTGCCCCGATACGAACAGGGACGGGCCTGCCCCGCGTCGACTCCCGGAGGTCACGATCTCCGACACGATCGGCATCACCGGCGCGGCCTTCTGCGACGGTTGCGGTCTCGCCGGGCGAGACGGAGATCTGCTGTTCGGCGCCAACAACGACGGCGTCCTTCGCCGGGTCTCGCTCGACGCGGCACGCGACGACGTCGTCGGTGGACCGATCACGATGCTGGACGCCCCGGGCGGGACGATCCACTCCTTGGAAGTCGGGCCCAACGGCGCCATCTACTTCAGCGACTACGGGTCGATCTACCGGATCCGCGGCGCCTAGCCTCGGGTGGGCTCGGCGCGCGTCGTCGGCGCCACATCGAGGGCGTACGCACGGTCGACGTGATCGATCGTGAAGGCGAGCGCCCGGTACGTCCGGATCGCCGGCTCGCTGTCGGCGTCGACATAGAGCTGCACCACGACGGCACCCAGGGCGGCAGCGCGCGCGAGCCCCTCCGCGGCCAGAGCCTGTCCCAGCCCGCGACCCCGGGCCGTGGAACGGACGCCGAGGAAGTACAACCAGGCCGTGTCACTCTCAGGCTTCATCCAGCAGTAGCCGGCCATACCGGCGTCGTCCTCGGCGATCACGAACAGCTCGGGGTCGAACCACGGCTCCTCGAGGTGCCATGCGAGATCGGGCTCACGCCAGTTGCCTCCGTCCGGATGATCGACGAAGACCTCGTTGTGCACGGCGAGCCAGGTGGACACGTCGTCGGGCCGGAACGACCGCAGGCGGAAGCCGGCCGGGAGGCGGGGATCAGGCCCGGGCAGCGAGCGAAGCATGCGTGCGATCGTCCGTACGTGCCGCATGGCGAAGCGCGCCGCCAGCCGCGCCTGTGCGGGACCCGGGTTGTAGGCCCACGCGTGCACCGCCCCCCCACCGTCGTCTGCCGCGTGGTCGAGCACGGCGGCGACGAGCGCACGCCCGATACCGAGACGTCGGTGCTCGGGCGCGACGAAGGCCTCGAAGCGCCAGCCGAGGTGCGTCTCACGCTGGGAGAGGTGAGCGTATCCGGCCAGGTCGTCACCGAGACGCGCGGCGAACGCCGCATGCGGAAACTCTCGCGGACCTGCCTGCAGCTCGACGAGCGCATGCTCCCCGATCGGGCGGTGCCCGTCGTGCCTCGCGGTGGCGTCGATCAAGAGCGCGAGCCCCCCGACGGGCGGTTCCTCCTCGTCGTGCAGTCCCTCGATCCTGATCGACGGGTCCATCGGGCGCCAGCGTACGGATCGACGGGCTCGAAGACACGATCCGCGGCAGGGAACCGATTCCCAGAACGCGATGCCGGGAGTAGGCTTGAAGAACGAGCTGTAACAGACCCGGAACACCCCCCGGGGGTGAACGTTGGACATCGGACAGCCCAAACGGATCATCGAGGTCGAGCCCGCGACGCTTCCCCTGCCGGGAGAACTCGTGCCCGACGCCGAGCCCGAGCCCGTCGTCAGGCCCGATCGCGCGCCGGAGCCGGCCGTTCCCGAGCATCGTCCGTCGTGAGCCGCGGAGCGTCGACGCTCGAGGGCCTCACCACCGACGTCGGCACCGAGCCGATCCTCGCATGGCGCGCGTGGGCCCTCACGGGCCGCCGTGACGGCGCCGGTCTGTTGCTGCGGCCCGTGGCCAAGCGTGCACGCACCTGGCAGCCGCGCGAGATCGTGGAAGCCTCGTGCCGGACGTCACGGTGGCACGATGCGCCCGATCCCGGATGCACGTGCGGGCTGCACGCCACGCACTCCGTCGACGTGCTCCGACGGACCAGGTGCCCCGCCGTGCTCGGGCGCGTCGCGCTCTGGGGCCGGGTGATCGAGCACGAGTACGGATACCGAGCGCAGTACGCCTACCCGCAGCGGCTACGGTTGATCTGTCAGTTCTGCTTCTGGATGAGCGATACGCGCAGGTCGACGCCCGACCACGTCGGCTGGTTCCCGCACGACGAGCTGATCCCACTGTGCAAGGAGCACCTGGGGGTCGCTCGACGCAACGGCGTGTCACCGCGGATCGTGCTGCCCGCCTCAGAGGTGGTCCAGCGGTTGCGCGACGCCTACGCCGTCGACCCGCTGGCGGTCTGAGCTAGCGCCGGCCCCTCGCCGCCCGCTTCCGCGCGGCCGTGCGAGCGAGCCGCTCCCGCAGATCGGCGGCCAGGCGGGCGGCGTCATCGGCGGGCTCGGAGGAAGGGTCCTCGGTCGCGTCCTGGTTCGACGGCTCCGGCGTCCCCTCGTGCGAAGGGGCGGCCCCATGCTGTGTGGCGGCGGCGATCCGCTCGCCGATCTCGTCGAGCCGACGTTCCGCGTCGCGGACCCGCCGCTCGGCGATCTCGACCCGCTGCTCGAGCGGGCCGAGCGACGCCAGGCGATCGCGGACCAACCGCTCGCGCTCCTCGGCCTCGGATGCCCGAGCGATCGACACGTCACGCTCGTGGGCCATCTCGACGAGCGCCATGTCGGCGTCGTCGACGGCGGGAGCGTCGGGGACCGGGTGAGCCTCGACGGACGCCTCCTCGCTCTCGGGAGCACCGGACCGCGAGCTCCGAGAACGCCACCACCGCCCTGCAGGGCGCCCCGCATCATCCATGCCTTGCATCATCGGCCGATCGGCCGCGGACCTTCACCACCGAGCGCCCCTCGTGGTGACGGACGTCACCGACCCCGTTCGTCGCGCGGCTCAAGATGCGAGGCCTCTCCTCCGATACCAGGACGGAACACCCGACGGAGGCACCTCGCAGTTCATGACATCCCCCCGATCGATACGTCATGCCTTGACGCTCGTCGCGCTCGTTGTGCTCGTGACGACCGTGCTCACCCCTGTGGTGCCCACGCACGCTCGCTCGGTGCTCGAGGGTCACGTGGCCGAGCGCTCCGCGATCGTCGACACGATCGGGGAGATGCGCGAGCGCCGAGCCCGGAACCTGACCAATCTACGCTCGGTGATCGCCGACACCTCCAGGCGTCTGCGGCACATGCCGAGCCGAGGCGCGATCGCGAACCCCGAACGATTCCTGCACCTCCGCGTGGAGCTGCGACAGCGGCGCCGTGAGGCGGAACGTCGCATCGAACGATCCGGGCGGTTCGTCGAGCGGCGTATCGGCGCGCTCCAGGCGCGCCGACGAGCGATCGACACCTGGGTCGCGACCTGGGGCGTCTTCGAGCACTGCCCCATCCGCGGCTGGCACTCGATCTCGGACAACTTCGGCATCACGGTGCGCTTGCCGGGCGTGCCCGTCCACCGGCACATGGGCAACGACATCCTCGCCACCGCAGGCACCCCCATCGTGGCGCCGTTCGACGGATACGTGACCGCCTCGACCGGCGTGCTCGGAGGGCTCGAGGTCCGGGTCACCGGGTCTCGAGGGTACGTGTACAACGCCCACCTCTCCTCGTACGGCACGCTCGGCGCCGTGCGTGCCGGCACCGTGATCGGCTACGTGGGCGCGACCGGCGACGCGACGACCGCGCACGACCACCTGGAGTGGCACCCCGGTGGCGGCGAGGCCGTCGATCCCTACCCCTACCTGGCCGTGAGCTGCGACGATTCTCCGAGGTAGTAGTCCGTCGTAGACTAGCGGCCGTTGACGGAGAAGTGCTGGTAGTCCTTGTCCCCCGCCCAATCGCCGCCCCACTCCCACCCGACGGCGTGGAACACCCACCACACGCGGTCGTGGCGGTGCACCATGCCACGGCGGTGGTTGGAACGATCGAGGTAGGCCTCGCCCGCGGGCGGTGAGACGCCACCGCTCCACAGGAAGGGGTTCTGCACGGGGTTCAGGTCGAGCGCGCGTCCGTACGCGTGCTGCGACCATCGGCAGCAGGCCCCGGCACGCCACCGGCAGTTGAACCCCGACGTGTTGTTCGCCGTCATCGAGCGCATGTCGTCGGCGCCGTAGTGGTCCACGAGGCGCATCCGCCTGATCGGGAACCGGTCGTCGTAGAGACGGTGGAAGACCCGCGCGATGTCGTCCGCGTACCACCGATGCACGACCATGCGCCCGGCATGAGCCCGGCGGTCGAACCCCCAGTACGTCATACGGACGATGCGCAGATCCGCGAAGCCCACTGGGCAGCCCGGCCGCCACGACCGTCCCGTCATCAGCTCGCGCGTGCCCGGGCCGATCGGCACGATCCGGAACTCGTACTCCGGTGCCCTGGCCTCGGCCGGCGATCCCCACGCCGCGACGGCGGCGGTGAGCAGCACGATCGCGACTAGGCGTCGCACGGTCAGCTGCGCACCTTCCCGAGCAGCCGCAGGATCTCGAGGTAGAGCCAGATCAGGGTCGCGATCAGCCCGAACGCGCTGTACCACGACATGTACGTCGGCGCACCGGCCTTCGCGCCCTCCTCGATGAAGTAGAAGTCCACGAACAGGTTCAGCGCGGCCACGATGCAGATGCCGACGCTCACCGCGATGCCTAACGGGGTGGGGTCGTTGATGAAGCCGAGCTCGACGCCGAACAGGCCGAGGACGATCGCCGCGACGTACATCAGCAGGATGCCGAGCGTCGCCATCATCACGACGGCCACGAACTTCTTCGTCACCTTGACGATGCGCGAGCCGTAGAGGAACAGCGCCCCCGCGAACACGGCGAACGTCGCGAACACCGCCTGCAGCACGATGCCGTCGAATTCCTGCTCGTAGCCGAACGAGATCACGCCGGCCCAAAAGCCCATGACGACGGAGTAGAGCGGCCCCGTGAACGGCGCGATCTGCGGCTTGAACGCGGTGACGATCGACAACACGACGAGGCCCAGCAACCCGACCATCATGATCGTGCCCACCGTGCCCGAGATCTGGTCGCCGAACGACCAGCCGTAGGCCGCACTCGCGATCGCGAGCACGAGCAGGAACGACGCTCGCCAAATCGTGCCGTTCAGGGTCATGACCTTGGGCGCCACGTCGGGTCGACCCGGGATGGTGATCGGTTCCAGGTGCGGCACGTTCTGGAACGTCTTCTCGTTCAGCATCTGTCTGGACACGCGGGCCTCCTGTTCGTGGGGGTCCATCGAGCGATCGTAGGTCCACCGCGGACGAACGTGGTGGAGACGACCGGGATCGAACCGGCGACCTCCGGCTTGCAAAGCCGGCGCTCTACCAACTGAGCTACGTCCCCTCGCCATCCTCGAGTCTATCGGCGCGTCCATCCCCGGTCTCGGTGTGGAACCATGCCGTCGATGCCGAGACCGCGCGGGCAACGATCAGAGGCTGCCTCGCCGTGCCCACTCCGTGAGGACGGTGGGATGAGCGGACGGGACGCCGCCTTCCCCGTGACCGAACGCGGTCTGCTCGAGGAGCAGGTCGCGTACTACCGAGCGCGAGCGCCCGAGTACGAGGAGTGGTTCCGCAGGCAGGGCCGGTACAGCCGGGGGGTGGAGGCCGACGCTCGATGGTTCGCCGAATTCGCCACGGCACGCGATCGGCTCAGGGCATTCGGCGCACGCGGGGACGTGCTCGAGATCGCCTGCGGGACCGGTCAGACGACCTCGATCCTCGCCGAGACGGCCGCCCGGCTGACCGCGCTCGACGCCGCCCCGGAGATGATCGCCGAGGCGCGGCGGCGGCCCGCACTGTCGACCATCGAGTTCGTGGAAGCGGACGTGTTCGCGTGGGAACCTCCGCGGTCGTTCGATGCGGTCGTCTTCACGTTCTGGCTCTCCCACGTGCCGGCCGAACGGTTCGCGTCCTTCTGGAGGCTCGTCGCCGACGCGCTCGCGCCGAGCGGCCGCGTCTTCTTCGGCGATAGCCTGTACGCGCCATGGGCCACCGCGATCGATCACGAGCTGGAAGGGCCGGACGCCGGGTCGGTGACCCGGCGCCTCAACGACGGCAGGGAGTTCCGGATCGTCAAGCGGTTCTTCGAGCCGTCCGAGCTCGAGTCGGAGCTCCTGCGGATCGGCTGGGAGATCGAGGTTCAGGCCACCGGCGATCTGCTGCTCACCGGGTCGGGTCGTCCTCACCCGGGCCAGGGAGATGCGTGAAGTCGTGACGCGGTTCAGGGGATGGCCGGCCGAGGCGCTCGAGTTCTACGTGGGCCTCGAGGCCGACAACTCGAAGTCGTTCTGGCAGGCGAACAGATCCGTGTACGACGGGTCCGTGCGAGCGCCGATGGAGGCGCTGCTCGCCGAGCTCGAGGGCGAGTTCGGCGACGGGAAGATCTTCCGCCCGTACCGAGACCTGCGCTTCAGCCGCGACAAGTCGCCGTACAAGACTCACATCGGGGCGAGGGTCGGTGACGGATACGTGCAGCTGGACGCCGCCCGGCTCGCCGCCGGCGCGGGGATGTGGGAGATGGCCCCGGACCAGCTCGAGCGATACCGACACGCCGTCGACGACACGCGCACCGGGCCCGCGCTCGTCGCCCTGGTGGAGGCGGCCCGCGCCGAGGGGCTCACGGTGATGGGGCACGACGAGCTGAAGTCCGCGCCGCGCGGCTTCCCGAAGGACCACCCGAGGATCGAGCTGCTGCGATACAAGGGGCTCGTGGCTTGGCGCGAGTGGCCGGCCGGGCCGTGGCTCGGCACCGGCAAGGCGAAGGAGCGCGTGGTCCGGTTCCTCCGGTCGTCACGCCCGATCGTCGGCTGGCTCTCGGCGAACGTCGGGCCGTCGACGCTCCCCCCTCGGCGCGCCTGACCGAGCCTGCACGTCAGGACCTGCGATCGACCGTCGAAAGCGGGAAGACTCCGAGACTCCGTTCGGCGCCGCCGGTGTAGGTCACGACCTCCGCGTGCCGAGCGACGCACGTCGCTGCGTCGACGGACCCGGCGCCGCGCATCCACGCCTCGAGCTCGTCCCACCGAGCCGACGAGTCGTCGACCGGGTACGCGAGCGAGAGATGCGGAACCCATCCATCGATCGCGATGCGGTCGCCGGCTCCACCCGGGAGCCCAGCATCGGCGGACGCCGAGCGCAGGTTCGAGATGGCCTCGAGGAGCGACGGCGCCTCGAGGCGGACGACCGGAATGCCGTCCTCGCGGAAGACCTCGAGCCCTGCTGCGCGGAGCTCGAGGCCGCCGCACGACGACGCCCACGCCCCGACGACCTCGACGATATGCCGCTCGTCCTCGTCGCTGAGGGGCGACCGCGTGCCCCCGAAAGCCTTGAGGGTCGCGTGCGCGGACGGGACGGCGCATCGCACCCCGATGCGATCGAGCGCCTGCCCCTGCCACCGGGTGAACGACTCCGCGAGGGCGCCGACCGGCCGCACGATCACGAAGGCAGAGCCCGCCGCCTCGAGCAGCTTCCACCCGTCGACGACGATCGGAGTCTCAGACGGTTCCAGCCGATCCTCGAGATCGAGCCATTGCACGCGAGCCTCGTGGTTCAGTCCGATCGCGACGCGGGCGTCGGCGCCCGCGGTGGAGACGGTCCCACGCAAAGGAGTCTCCGCCTCGATCGTCTCCACATCCAGCTCGCCCGACCTCGCGACCAGCCCCCTCGCGGTATCGGCGCGGCGCTCGTACGCCTCGTCGGCACCGACGTTGTCGGAGAACAGTGCGTCGGCCCCGGCGTCGTCCCACGACGAGAGCAGGGCGACGCCGCGCGTCGCGGCCTCGACGAGGGCGCTCGAGGGCTCGATCCCGCCCGGATCGCCCAGCTCGTCGCGATCGGCGAGTACGTCGAGTGCCTCGATGCACGCGCCGTGCATACTCCCGTAGGTGACGTTCGCGAGGCCGATCACACCGACCCCGTGCTCCGGCAGCCAGCGCATGTGCGAGCCGTAGCCCGGCAGCCCTCCGCTGTGACCGACGGAGGTGCCCAGTCGTTCGTCGATCCGCACACCCAGGCCGACGCCGTAGCCGGTGACGCTCACGCGCGATGGTCCCCCCGGCGACGGGCGGTAGCGGGTCACCTGGTCCACCCTTCGGAGCTGCTGCATCTCGCGGCGGGCCCACCGTGGCAGCGGTCCCTCGTCGGGCCCGTCGCGCGGCGGCCACGCGTCGAGGAAGAAGGCGACCCAGCGAGAGAGGTCGCGCACCGTCGTCCACAGACCGCCCATCGGGGCGATCGTGCCGTCGCCAACCGGATCCCCTTCGTGCACCCACGCGCCGTCCTGCAGGCGGTAGGGTTCGGCGATCGCCCCGGACGGCGGACGCACCCACGTCGTCGACGTCATGCCGAGCGGCTCGAGCAGCACGCGGGCGACGTACTCCTGCACGCGCTCGCCGGCCACCCGCTCGATCACGCGACCGACCAGCCCCCATCCGAGGTTCGAGTACTCGAAGCGCGTGCCAGGTGTCCATGCGAAGGCCGCCCCGGCGGCGATCAGCGCATCCATCGCCTCCGGGGAAAGGTCCAGGTGGCGATCGGCCCAGGCGTCGTCGGTGGGCAGGCCGGCTTCCATCGACACGAGGTGCCGCACGGTGAGCGGCGGCCCGTCGGACGTCGGCCCGCTCCACGGCGCGAGCTCGGGCACGTGCTCGGACACCGGATCGTCCAGCCGGAGCCGGCGGCCGGCGACGAGCGTCATCAGCGCGGCACCCGTGAAGCTCTTGGTCATCGACGCGATACGGAACACGCTGTCGGCGTCCGGCCTGGCCGGCTCTTCGAGTCGCAACGTGCCGAGGCCGCCGGAAGCCGCGAGGTCTCCACTCCGCACGAGGCCCCACGCGATGCCGGGGATACGCTCGCGGCGCGCCCATCGCTCGAACACGTCGGCGAGCGCACGATCTCCCGCTCCATCGGCCCCCGTCTCCATCGCCGTCGTCGTCCCCGTCTCTATCGGATGCGTAGCCTACGTGGCTCCGACGATCGGGCACCCTGCGACGATGTCGCCATGGAGTTCGACGGCCACATCCTCGGTGCGTCGTTCGCGTCGGGCGATCGGATCGTGGCTGGTCGGTGGTTCCGCTCCCCGTTCGGACCGTTCGCCGACATGATGTGGTGCCGGCCGGACGGGCGCCGCGTGCTGCTCGCGCCCGACGAGCGCGTGCGCGACTTCGTGGCCGGACATTACGCCTTCGACGACCTGCGACTCGAGCGGGTCACGGTCGAGCGCACCGGCGACGGCGCGATCGAGGCGTCGGCCGGGCCGGTGAGGATGACGGTGCGACCGAACGAACCCGCATGGGCGTCACGCCTGCTCGCGGTACGCCCGCGGCGGCTCCGCACCGCGAAGACCTGGATCGGTATCGAGGACCGGGTGCTCCGGCCCCTCGTCCGGCGGTTGTTCGCCGCGGCCGACGTGCGGACCACCGGCGTGACGCTCTCGGGCGCCCGGGAGTGGTACGCGGTCCACGACTTCCGCGAGGCGCAGGCGAGCGCCACGGTCGACGGCGCCGACATCGGTCCCACCGCTCCCAGCCCGGCGGCGCGGTTCGGGTTCAGCGAGTTCCCCTCGACGCCCGCGCTCGTCCGCGTGACGTCGATGTTCGAGGGCGAGCCCCGGACCGCTGACTCAGGACTCGCTGGGTGACGGACTGTTCGTCGGCGTCGGCGACATGCCGGGACGCCACTGTTCCACCGCACCGTCGTCGGGTGCCCGGTCGAGGCAGGTGCGCCGGCAGACCTCGCCGGTGAAGCTGGTCATGGCCCACCAGGAGTACGAGGTGCGGAACTGTCCGAACTCGAGCGACCTGATCGGCACCGCGACGGAGACGCCGTCGGTTGACTTGCGCCGCACCTTCACGTTGCGTAGGAACAGGTCTCGGCGATCGCGCCGGTCGCGCCAGAGCGATGCCTGCAGATCGGAGCCCGTGCTGCGGACGACGACGAAGTACTCCGGCTCGTCGCCACCCTCGGTGTCGAGGAAGACGTAACCGTTGCCGCGGTCCCAGATCGATGCGGCCGTCCAGTCCGCGAACGTGATCACCGTGAACTCGGTACCCTCCTCGTGATCGAGGCGCACCTTCCTCACGTCGAGGAGCCCCCGCGTGTCGTTGGGGTCGTTGATGCTGCTGTGGAACGAGGGGGCCGCGATCGCGACGACGGCCACCGCCACGATGAGGCCGGCGACGAGGAACGGGATGGCCGAGCGGAACGGTGAGGTAGCCCACCAGGAGCGTGCCGAGGTCATGTGGGCGCCCCTCGGCCCAGCCACCTGATCGCCGCCCACGCCGTGAAGCCTGCCAGGAACAGCCCTGCGACGACCAGCACCATCGGCAGGAACTCCCCCGTGGTGGGCCATCCTGGCCACGCGATCACCGGCTCGTGGGCGGGGCGCAGCGCGACCACGATCGCGACAGCCGCGAGGGCCGCGTTGCGCAGCAGCAAGGCCCCGGGCTCGACGGCCTCACGCCCGCCGAAGCACCCGCACGGCACCTGGGTGCCGAAGCGGCGCCACGCACGCCCCGTCTCGGCAGTGAACACCGCCACCAGTACGAGCGCCCACACGCCCGCCGCGCGCGTCCATCCCGCCACGACCAGCAGCGGCACCATCGCTTCCGCGGCCGGCACGGCGAACGTGGCGGCGCTCTCGACGCCGCGTGGGAGCGCGTGCTCGTCGAGCGTACGCCGCCACCCTCGGATGTCCACCGCTTTCGACGTCGCCGCCCACGCGAACGCGATCGCGAGGACCGCGGTCGAGAGCGATGCCCAACCGTCGCCGGCCCGGATCGCCAGCGGGATCGACGCCGCGACCACGGTCACGAGCACGACGCCGTTCGCGACGTTGCGCCGGCCCTCCGGGGAGCCGGCCAGCCGGTCGACCAGCCGCTGTGACTCCGGCTGGGAGTGGACACCGGCGGACCGGGCGGCCGTGAGGCCCCGCACGAGCCCGAACGGCGCGACGATGAGCGCTCCCGCCAGCGGATCGCCCGAAGCGAGCGCGGCGACCGCCACGACCACGAGGGTGCCGTGGGAGACGTAGGTGAAGAACCCGATGCCGAGCCCGGCGCCGTACAAGGTTGCAGCGATCGGCCATGAGAAGAACTCCCGCCACCAATCGGGAACCTGGCGTCGGAGCTGCGGCACGGTGGCCGTCACACGGGGAAGCTCGCCCAGCGCGTAGACGGTCGCCGTGACCGCGACGGCGAGCAGGCCGGCGCGGCCCCAGGGCGCCTCCAGCAGGGCGCCGACGGCGCCGAGCGCGGCACCGAAGAGCGCTGCGGTCGCGGTGGCGCCGGCCACGTGTAGCACGAGGGCGACGGCCCACCGGGTGCGCCCCCCGTACACGACGGGGGTGATGGTCTCCACCATCGAGATCCCTCAGGGGCCGTAGAGTGCCGACCACCCGGCGATCGCTGACGCTCCGACGAGGACCAAGAGCAGCGACGCCGCGAGGGCGTCGCCACCGAACGGATCGGTCAACACGTCTTGTTGAGCTCCCGGAAGGAGATGCAGAAGACCTTCAGCGGGCGAGGACAGTACCCACGCACCGCGTAGTCCCCGTTGATGCGGATGTCCGACCGGGAGCAACAGTCCTGGATGTGGCGCAGCCGGCCCGAGCAACACCGGGTCCACCCGCCCCCGTACCGTGGCGACCCGGTGAATGGATACGCCTCGGGCACGACCTGTTCACATGTCTTGCGGCGCGTCTGGCTCCGCGGATCGACGTACTTCTTCCCCTCGTCGTCGACCGGGTATCCGTACTGCGGGTGCATCGGGTAGCCGTAGCGATCGGTCCGCGACAACGGCGAGTAGGGATGGGGGCAGGACCCCGTCGTATAGGTGTGCCCGCAGATGTGATACGCCTGCGCGCGGTCGGGCGCGATCGCGGTCGCGACCAGCCCGCCGCCGGCGAGTGCCACCACCCCTCGACCGACGCGTCCGAGGAAGCTTCGGCGACTGGTCCGCGTGGCGAGCGACCGTTCCGCCCGTTCGATCGAGGTCAGCTTGCCCACTGCTCGCGGTCCTCCGAGATCCTTCGGTTGGCGGTGTCCACGAGCCCTTCGACCTGCTCGAGGTTGTTCACGGTACCCTTCGCGCGCACGATCCCCCGCTCGTCGAGCACCACGACGAAGGGGGTCCCGGGGACATCGAGGACCTGCTCGGCCTCGACATCGTGCACGACGATCGGCTCCAGCCGCCCAGCGGCGGCGGCGGCCGGCACTCCCGGCGAGACCTCGCGACAGACGGCGCACGTCGCCGAGGCGAACAGCACGAGGCGAGGTCGGCCGGCACCGCCGAGCACGACTGCCGCACCATCGGCGGCGTGCGCCGAGAGCGCGGGCAACGGTTCGCCGAGGGCGGGTCCCTCGTCGTCGATCTCGAGGGCGCCCCGCGGGCCGAGTCGCAGATGCAGGGTGCCGACCTGCCGCGCGAGCGCGATCACCACGATGCAGAGCACCACGACGAGCAGCCACAGCACGACGAACGCGAGCGCCCACCACCCCGTCATCCGACCCGTCCTCTGGCCATCACCGTCCGCCCAGTCCGTCCCACGTCCTCAGCGCATCGTCCAGGTCGGCTGCTTCGTCTCATCGAGGAACTGTACGAACGGCGACCCGTCGCCGGCCAATCCGACGATCGCACGGAGCTCGCCGGCACGATCGAGCAGGCGAAGCACCGGCGAGCCCTCGGCGGCCAAGCCGAGCCGCACCCGGACCTTGCCGGAGTGATCGTAGAGGCCGAGCGTCGGCGACCCCTGCTCGGCGAGGGCGTAGACCTGCGAGAGCTCGCCGTCGGTCACCTGCATGCCCATCGTGGGCGACGCCTCGGGGGCGAGGCCGAACTTGGCGCGGATCCGCCCGTTCTTGTCGCCGAACGCCAGGCTCGCGCTGCCGTCGCTCGAGAGCCCGACCGTCGCGCGCACCTTGCCGTTCTCATCACCCACGGCGAGCCCGGCGGCGCCGTCGGCCGACAGCCCGAACCGCATGCGCACCTGCCCGTCGGGAGCGAGGAGCGAGAAGAACGGATCCTCGTCGTTCGAGAGCCCGATGCGCACCCTGACCCGCCCGTCGTCGTCGACGACCTCGAACTCACCCGCCTGCACGACTCGCTTCTTCATGTCACTCCAGGCCCGCCCGAGGTGGGGACGCGACGACCCGGCGGAGTGCCGACGTCACGATGCGTGGCGGACGCGTCTGCGTATGGTCGCCCCTGCGAGCCTTCGGCTCAAGCACGTGGCGCATCACGCGAACGGACCGGAGAAATGAGAAACCGCCGGAACCCGGGGGCCCCAGCGGTCTCTCGTGCAGAACGTTACGGCGGGCGAGGGCGTCGCGTCAAACGCGAACCGGGTTCTTGTCACTCTTTCCCGACCGCCTCCCGGCGCAGCGTCGTCTCGGCGAGCCGCTCCGCACGAGGTACCACCCCGATGCCCGGTCCCGCGGGCACCGGCATCGTGCCGTCCGGTTCCATCACGAACGGCTCGGTGAGGTCGTCGATGAAATAACGGGCGCTCGCGCTCGTGTCGCCGGGCAGCGTGAACCCCGGCATCGCCGCGAGCGCCAGGTTCTGCGCACGACCGATGCCGGTCTCGAGCATGCCCCCACACCAGACCGGCACCCCCGCGGCACGGCACACGTCGTGCACGCGTCTCGCCTCGACGATGCCGCCAACCCGGCCCTGCTTGATGTTCACGATCCGACAACTGCCGAGCTCGAGCGCTGCGGCGGCGTCGGCGGCCGACCGGATCGACTCGTCCAGGCACAGGTCCGTGCGGATCGCGCGCTGCAACGCTGCGTGTCGGACGAGGTCGGCGTGATGCAGCGGCTGCTCGATCATCAGCAGGTCGAAGGCATCGAGCGCCCGGAACACGTCCAGGTCCTCGATCGTGTACGCCGCGTTGGCGTCCACGCTGAGGGCGATGTCGGGGTGCGCGTCACGCACCGCGGCCACCCGCTCGACGTCGATGCCTGGCTCGATCTTGAGCTTGATGCGCCGGTATCCCTCCGCGAGGTAGCCCTCGACCTGCTCCAGCAACGCCTCGGTGGTGTCGGCGATGCCGATCGAGACCCCGCAGGCCACCCGGCCGCGATCGGCGCCGAGCCACGCTGCGAGTGAAACACCGTCCGCCCGTAGCCGGGCGTCGACCACCGCGTCGATCAACGCGGCCTTGGCCATCGGGTTGCCACGGACATGACCGAGCAGGCGGTCCAGATCGTCGACCGCGACACGATCGGCTCGCAGGAGTGCGGGGGCCAGGTGGTCCCGGACCACGAGCCACGCCCCTTCGTTGAACTCCTCGCTGTACGCGGGTTGGATGTCGGCGACGCACTCCCCCCAACCCTCCCCTTCGTCGGTCTCGATCCGCACGAGCACGCATTCCTTCGCGGTCGAGGTGCCGAAGCTCGTGCGGAACGGCCGCACCAGCGGCAGGGCGATCAGCCGCAGCTCGACCGTCCTCACGGTGGTCACGCCGAGGCCTCCGTGGCGAGCAGGTAGGCGGGGCGCCCACCCTGGCGGTCGGGGTCGAAGGCGCCGACGACGAGTCCGGCGGCGAGACAGGTCTCGAGGGTCGCACCGACGGCGTCGCGCCAGGCCGATCCGAGCGCCGGGTCGGCGGATCGCAGCGCCGCGTGGTCGCGCGGGATCTGCACGGCGACCACCTCGTCCCGATGCGGATCGCCCTCGACCTCGGGGACGGGCGCATCGACCGATCCCGTGCTGCGGAGGATCACCCTCGCGCCCTCGAGCACCGCGGGGGCGGACGGCGTCGCGTCGAGCGGCCATCGGACCACGAGCCGGTCGCTGCGGTCGCCCACGTTGATCGTGTCGGGCATCCGTCCGTAGTAGTTGCGATGGAACCGGTCGCACGTGGCGCCCAGCTTGTTCACGTTCAGGTGCGCGTTGCGAGCCACGAGCGGGTCGAACGTCCACCGCACGAGGTGGATGCCGCGATCGAGGCACGACGCGCGTTGCGCGAGCTTCAGCGCGTACCCGACGCCGGCATGCCGTCGATCGGGGAGGGCAGCGAGCATGTGCGAATGCTCGTGGAGCCCGTCGTCCGAGGAGATGGCGGCCCACCCCAGCACGTAGCCGATCAGTTCGTTCCCGTCCCATGCGCCCCACGGCACGTTGCCCGACCCGGCCAGTGCCTTGATCGTCTCCCGGGGGATCGCCTCGCCCCACGTGGCCGCCATCACGCGCAGGAGCGCGTCGGCGTCGTCGAGGGAGGTGAGGGGGCGCAGGTCGACGCCGGCCGCGCCCGCCGCGTCGTTCGCCAGAGCCCACGCGGAACCGTCCACGCGCCGGAGTCTATCGGCGGGTCCGCGCCCGGCGGCCCGCGTGGCCGGGCGTGATCGGGCGCCCTCGAGCAACGGGAAGGCCCGCCGCGAGGCGGGCCTTCCGTGTGAACCAACGCCGGCGAGGCCGACGGAGAACTGATCAGCCGCCGGCGGGCGGCGGCAGCTCCTGCCACTCGACGTCGTCGAGGTCGTCGCCACGGCGGCGCTTCACGAACGCCACGACCGCCGCGATGATCGCGCCGATCACGGCGATCTTCATGAGCTTCTTCAAGAATCCGCCCTTCTTCTTCTCCTCGACGGTCTCGACCGTCACGGTGGCTTCGTCTGTCATGGGAGGAGCCCTCCTTCCGGGGGTGGGCCTGGATGGACTTGAACCATCGACCTCTTCCTTATCAGGGAAGCGCTCTAACCGGGCTGAGCTACAGGCCCCAACTCATCGGGGCCTCTGCCCTCGTGGCAGCGTAGCCACGGCCCGAAACCGGTGTCAAACGAACGCTCGGCCCTCAGTGGTGTGGCCGTTCGGCCAGGGTGACCTCGACCCCGCCGATGATGTCGCTGATCAGGTTGTACAGCATCGCGATGAACACGTTGATCACCGACCACACCGCGACGAAGGCCAGGCCACCGAAGAGCCCCCACATGAAGAGCGATCCACCGTTGATCTCGATCGGCTCCGCGCCGCCGGTGGATGTCGTGCCAGTCCCGAACACGTACCCGAGCACAGTCTCGAGCGAGTCGATCGCCCCGGCCGCCGCCAGCACCCCGTAGACGATCACCATCGCGAACAGCACGATCAGCATCAGGCACAGGTAGAAGAGCAGCGAGAACTTCAGCACGGAGAGCGGGCCCACCTTGCGCACCACCACCCTCGTGCGGCGTGGCGCGGATCGCGCGCGCGGCGCCCGGGTGGGTCGGGACGCTCGGGTGGCGCGCCGCGGCTGTGGGGCCGCGGCGAACCCATCGGCGCCGGGTGGCGGCGTGGGGGTGGTCGGCGCGGGCGACGGTGTCGGCGACGATGCCGGCGCAGGGGCATCGACCGCGGCCGCGACAGCGCGCGGTTGTGGCGTCGGCGCCGGCCCACCCGTGTCGGGGCCGCGCGACTGCGGACGCGGTTCGGCGGTCTCCGGTTGCTCGGCCGTGTGCACCATCTCCTCGGGACGAAGTCCTAAGGGTACGCCCTGGCCAGGCCAAGTACCCGGAGCCTCATGTACGGAACGGGCCCCCTGGCGCGAACAAGACGCGTGCGTGTACGAAGGCCAAGATCGCGCCGGCGATCGGGGCGATGACCCACGAGGCGGTCTCGACCGCGTCCTGCACGAGCAGACACCCGGTCGCGATGCCGGCGCCCGACAGAGCGAGCACCACGGACCACGTACCGACCGAGCGTCTCGAACGCACGCCGAGCAGGCCCGCCAGGAAGGACGCCACCGTCACCGCGATCGTCACCACGCCCGCATCCATCGACCCGCATCATCCACTACGTAGCCCTCATCGACATCAGGCCGAGATGACTACGTAGTTCTCACCCGCATCGCTCAAGGGCCCCAGTCCGCCCTGCCGATACCGCAGTAGGACATCGAGGGGAGAGGGAGCACGAGCTGATGCACAAGCGTACGGCACGACTGATGGCGGTCGCGGTCTCGGGAAGCCTGGTGCTCGCCGGGCTGGTGGTCGCAGCCAACGCGGAATCGTCGGTGCAGGTCGCCCTGCGCCAGAAGCACGATCTCCAGAGGCGGATCGAGGAGCTCCAGGAGACCCGGCGCCTCCGCAGGGTCGCGCTGCACAAGCGCATCCGGTTCACCCAGGCGCGTCTTCGGAACGCCCCGGGCGCGGGCGAGGTCGGCGACCGTGGTCGCTACCGGCAGTATCGTCGGCTCCAGGTCGAGCGGATCCAGGACCTGCGGGCCCAGGAACGGGAGTTGTTCCGCACGACCCGCGCGCGGGTTCGCGACCTGAGGGCCAAGCGCACCGAGCTCGCCGACTGGATCGAATCTCTTCCGTTGCAGCGGTGTCCGGTCGACGGCTCGCCGGTGGTCTCCGACAGCTTCGGTGACATCCGCGACATGCCGGGCACGCCGCGCCACATCCATCAGGGCAACGACATCATGGCTCCCACCGGCACACCGATCATCGCTCCGTTCGACGGAGAGGCCGTCGCCGGCTCCAGCGATCTCGGAGGCAACTCCGTGAAGGTCTACGGTGCGGGCGGCTATGTCTACAACGCCCACCTGTCCGCCTACGGCAAGCTCGGGTCCGTACAGACGGGCGATGTGATCGGGTACGTGGGGATCACCGGGAACGCGACGGCACCCCACAACCACTTCGAGTGGCATCCGGGCGACGGCGCGGCCGTGGACCCCTTCCTGTACCTCGCGGCGGTCTGCTGAGACCAGGAGGTCGGCGTAGGGCGGGGCCTCGGCCCCGCCCTACTCCTCGTCCATCTGGGTGATCACGGGGGCGAGCGCCACGACGGTGGCGTCGTCCTCGACCCGCATCGTGCGCACCCCCTGGCTCGACCGGCCGACCCGTCGGATGTCGCCCGCGCCGACGCGCACGACCTGACCGCTCGACGAGATCACGAACATGTCGATGTCCTTGGACCCGATGTAGGCCCCGGCGAGCAGCCCCGTCTTGCCGGTCAGCTGGTGGCCGATCACACCCTTGCCGCCCCGGCCCTTGGCGGGGTAGTCGGCGAGCCTCGACCGCTTGCCGTAGCCATGCTCGGTGACGCTGATCATCTCCTCCCCGTCGGAAGCGAGCCCGACCGCGAGCACACGATCGTCGTCGGCCAGACGCACGCCGATCACGCCGCCGGCGTCACGGCCCATCGGCCGCACGAGCGACTCCTTGAACCGGATCGCCTGGCCCCTGCGCGAGACGAGGAACACCTCGTCGTCTCCGTCGGTGAAGCGCACGTCGATCAGCTCGTCGTCGCCCCGCAGCTTGACGGCGATCAGACCGGTGCGCGGGGAGTCGTACTCGGGCAGCCTCGTCTTCTTCACGATGCCCTTGCGCGTAGCGAACAGCAGGAAGCGCCCCTCCATGTACTCCTTCAGGTCGATCACGGCGCTGATCTTCTCGTCGCCGTCGAGGGCGACCCCGGGCAGGTTCGCGGCGTACATGCCGCGAGCGGTGCGGCCAGACTCCGGGATCTCGTGGGCCTTGACGCGGTACACACGGCCCTTCGTGGTGAAGAAGAGCATCCAGTGATGCGTGGTCGTCGTGAAGACGTGCTTCACGACGTCTTCCTCCTTGAGGTTCTGCCCACGCACCCCCTTACCGCCCCGATTCTGCTTCTTGAACGCGTCGACGGGAAGACGCTTGACGTAGCCGGCGCGGCTGACCGAGATGATCACGTCTTCCTCGGCGATCAGGTCCTCGACGTCGAGGTCGCCCACGTCGGCCTTGACCGTGGTGCGGCGTGAGTCGCCGTGCTTCTTCTTGATCTCCAGCAGCTCGTCCTTGATGACCCCGCGCAACTTGCCCGGGTCCTCGAGCAGCGAGGTGAGGTACCCGATCCGCTCGAGCAACTCGGTGTGCTCCTTCTCGAGCTCGGTGCGAGCGAGCTTCGTGAGCCGGCGCAGCGGCATGTCGAGGATGTGATTCGCCTGGATCTCGCTGAGCGTGAAGGTGGACATCAGCTTGCGACGCGCGGCGTCGGCGTCGGCCGACGCGCGGATGATCTTGATCACCTCGTCGAGGTGGTCGAGCGCGATCAACAGACCGAGCACGATGTGATCGCGTTCCTCGGCCTTGCGCAGGTCGAACCTGGTGCGCCGGGTGACGACGTCGACCTGATGGTCGACGTAGTAGCCGACCATCTCCGCCAGGTTCAGCGTGCGCGGCACCCCGTCGACGAGCGCGAGCATGATGATGCCGAAGTTCTCTTGCAGCTGCGTGTGCTTGTAGAGCTGGTTGAGCACCACATGAGGGTTCGCGCCGCGCTTGGTCTCGATGACCAGCCGCATGCCTTCGCGGTTGGACTCGTCCTTGAGGTCGGCGATGTCCTTGATCTTCTGCAGCTTCACGAGCTCGGCGATCTTCTCGGCGAGCCGCGCCTTGTTGACCTGGTACGGGAGCTCGGTGACGACGATCTTGTTCTTGCCGCCGGAGCCCTCCTCGATCTGCGTGACCGCCCGGACCTTGAGCGAGCCGCGCCCGGTCTCGTAGGCGTCGCGGATGCCCTGGCGGCCCATGATCGTGGCGCCGGTCGGGAAGTCGGGAGCCTTGATGTACTTCATCAGCTCGTCGGGGGTCGCCTCGGGGTTGTCGAGGTAGTGCACGACCCCGTCGATCACCTCGCCCAGGTTGTGCGGCGGGATGTTCGTGGCCATGCCGACGGCGATGCCCCCGGCGCCGTTCGCGAGCAGGTTCGGGAATCGCGACGGCAGCACCGTCGGCTGCTGTTCATACCCGTCGAAGTTGGGCACGAAGTCGACGGTCTCGGACTCGATGTCGCGCAGCAGCTCCATCGCCATCGGCGCGAGCCGCGCCTCGGTGTACCGGTAGGCCGCGGCCGGGTCGCCGTCGACCGAGCCGAAGTTGCCGTGGCCGTCGACGAGCGGGTACCGCAGCGACCAATCCTGCGCCATGCGCACGAGGGCGTCGTACACCGACTGGTCGCCGTGGGGGTGGTACTTCTTCAGCACGTCGCCGATGACGGCGGCGCACTTGCGATGGGGCCGATCGGGCCGGTAGCCGGCCTCGAGCATCGCCCAGAGGATGCGCTTGTGGACCGGCTTCAGCCCGTCTCGCACATCGGGCAGCGCGCGACCGACGATGACCGACATCGCGTAGTCGAGGTAGGAACGCTGGATCTCGTCTTCGAGCTGGACCTGCTCGACGTTGCCGGCGAAGAGACCTTCCTGGCTCATCCGCTGCGCCTTCGCCTCGTTGACCGACGTGCCACGGTGTGTGATCAGCTCCCTAGACGTCGAGGTTCTGGACGTACTTCGCGTTGGATTCGATGAACTGCTTGCGCGACGGCACGTCGTCGCCCATCAGCACGCTGAAGAGGCGATCGGCGGCGACGGCGTCGTCGAGCGTGACCTGCAGCAGGGTGCGGTGTTCGGGGTCCATCGTCGTGTCCCAGAGCTGATCGGCATCCATCTCGCCGAGGCCCTTGAACCGCTGCGGTTCCCCGACCTTCTTGCCGTTCGCGTTCTGGCGGAACTCGTCCCACTCGCGCTCGGTGTAGAAGTAGTGCTCCTCTTTGCCCTGCTTCAGCAGGTACAGGGGTGGTTGCGCGAGGTAGACGTAACCGGCGTCGATCAACATCGGCATGTAACGGAAGAAGTACGTGAGCAGCAGCGTGCGGATGTGCGCGCCGTCGACGTCGGCGTCGGCCATCAGCACGACCCGGTGGTAGCGGGCCTTGTCGATGTCGAACTCGTCGCCGATGCCGGTGCCGATCGCGGTGATCAGCGCCTGGATCTCGTTGTTCTCGAGGATCTTGTGCAGACGCGCCTTCTCGACGTTGAGGATCTTGCCCCGGATCGGCAGGATCGCCTGGGTCGCGCGGTCGCGCGCGCTCTTGGCCGAGCCACCGGCCGAGTCGCCCTCGACGATATAGAGCTCGCACGAGGCGGGATCGGAGAGCTGGCAGTCGGCGAGCTTGCCCGGGAGCGAACCGCTCTCGAGGAACGACTTGCGGCGGGTGAGGTCGCGGGCCTGGCGGGCCGCGAGCCGAGCCTTCGCGGCCCCCGACGCCTTCGTGAAGATGCGCTTGGCGTCGCCGGGATGCTCCTCGAGCCAGGTCGCAAACGCGGCGTTCACGGTCGTCTCGACGAGCGAGCGCATCGAGGCGTTGCCGAGCTTCGTCTTCGTCTGGCCTTCGAACTGCGGATCGTGCAGCTTGACCGAGATGATCGCGATCAGACCCTCGCGCACGTCTTCGCCGATCAGGTTGTCGTCCTTCTCCTTCAGCAGCCCCTTGGTGCGCGCGTGCCGATTCAGCACGTTCGTGAGCGCCTTCTTCAGGCCCTCCTCGTGCATGCCCCCTTCGTGGGTGTTGATGGTGTTCGCGAAGGAGTAGAGGGACTCCGTGTAGCCCGTGTTCCACTGCATCGCGATCTCGACCTCGCCGTCGTCGGTCGTGCCCGTGTCGATCGAGATGATCCGACCGACCGTCTCCTTGCCCTGGGCGAGGTACTTCACGAAGTCGACGAGCCCTCCGTTGGCCTTGAAGGACTGCTCATGCTTCGGTGTCTCGCGCTCGTCGACGAGCTTGATCTCGACACCCTTGTTGAGGAACGCCAACTCGTGCAGCCGCTCGGCGAGCGTCTCGCGCTTGAACTCCAGCGTCTCGACGAAGATCTCGGGGTCGGGCCAGAACCGAACCCGGGTTCCGGTCTTCGTGGTGGCCTTGCCCTTCTTGAGGGCCGCGAGACGCTTGCCCCGCTCGTACGACTGGGTCCAGGAGAAACCGTCGCGCATGACCTCGACGTCGAGCTTCTCGCTGAGCGCGTTGACGACGCTCACGCCGACGCCGTGCAGGCCGCCCGAGATCGCGTACCCGCCGCCGCCGAACTTGCCGCCGGCGTGCAGCACGGTCAACACGACCTCGACCGCCGGCCGGCGGTCCTTCGCACCGGGGATCGCCTTGACCGGGATGCCGCGGCCGTTGTCGACGACGCTCACCGACCCATCGTCGTGGATCGTCACGACGATCTTGTCGGCGAACCCAGCCATGGCCTCGTCGACGGCGTTGTCGACGACCTCGTAGACGAGGTGGTGCAGACCGCGGGCGCTGGTGGTGCCGATGTACATGCCGGGGCGCTTGCGGACCGGTTCGAGCCCCTCGAGGACCTGGATGTTGCTGGAGTCATATGCGGCTGCGCTCTTCTTGGTTCTGGTTGCCAACGGGCCTCCGTTCGGTACTAGGTCGGACCTCGGGACGAGCCCACGCAGAACCCCCACGCGAGCGCGGGGGGCGTGCGCGGGAAGGTCGCACGAACCGATCACCATCTTACCGCAGCGGACCGACCTCCGACCGGTACCGGAGGCCGAAAAACGCCTATCTACCTGGGATTTCGCACCACGACCCGCACCTGACGGACCCGATCGCCCCCAAGCGCCTCATCGGCCTTACGGCGGATCTCCTCGTGCAGGAACGTCGCCTGTGCCCCCCACGGTCCGGTGGAGACCTCGACCGTCAGGATGCCCTCGTCGAGCGCAGCCGGGGCGGTCTCCGCGGCCAGGCGTTCCCCCACGATCTCCTGCCACCGAGCCGCGAGCTGCGCCACGGGCATGCCCCGGCTGAACACCTGTTCCCGCATCAACCCGTCGACGATGTCGGCGAGCGTGACGACCTCGTCCGAGCGCGGACGCGAACGGCCGCCGAACCCCTTCGCATCGGGCATCAGGCCGCCCCTCCTCGCCCGATCGGGGCGATGCGCGGGATCACGGCGCCGCCATGCACGTCCCACACCGCCTCGGCGTGCGCCGGCACGTCTGCCTCGTCGGCGACCGATACGAAGACCTGCCCGGGGCGTTCCGCGAGCCGGGTGAGCAGCCGATCGCGGCGAGCGGGATCGAGCGCGCTGAACGGATCGTCGACGAGCAGCATGGGTGGCTCTCCCACCTCCTCGGTCACGGCCGACGCGAGTCCGATCCGCAGGCAGAGCGCGGTCGCCCATGTCTCGCCGTGGGAACCGGCCGAGCGGGCGCCCAGGTCGCGCACCTCGAGCGTGAGGTCGTCGCGGTGCGGTCCCACGAGCGACGTGCGCCGGGCGAGCTCGTCGACGCGTCGCTCCGCGATCCGTGCCCGGAACGCGCCGCCGAGGTCGGAGGCGTCCCACACGTTCGGCTGGTAGCGCACGACGAGCTCGTCGCCGGCCAGGTGCCGGAACTCCGCGGCGGCATGGGGGGCCAGACGGTCGACCGCCTCGTGGCGCGCCTGCGCGAGGGCCGCTCCCGCCTGCACGAGCTCCTCGTCCCACGCCTCGATCCCCACCGGCACACCTGGTCGATCCCACTCCTTCAGCAGGCGGTTGCGCTGGCGCAGGGCGCGGTCGTACGCGGCGAACGCGCTCTCCTTCAACGGCCAGAGGGCGGTGACCGCTTCATCGAGGAAGGTTCGTCGCTTCGACGGGTCGCCGATCACGATCGGCAGGTCGAACGGCCCGAACAACACCGTGCGGACCTGGCGGCGCAGATCGCGCTTGCGGCGCACCGGCGAACGATTCACCTTGACGCGACTCGCTCCCTTCAACGGGATCTCGACCTCGACGAGCACCTTACCCCCCGCGGTCTCGAACTCCCCGCGTGCGTACGCTGCATCGTGCCCGTCCTGGACCAGTGCCGAGTTCGCCGAGGACCTCGGCGAACCGAGTGCGTACAGCACGTACATGCCCTCGAGCAGGTTCGTCTTGCCCTCGCCGTTGGGCGCCACCACGACCGTCAAGCCGTCGAGCAGAGGATCGAGGTGCGTGTGATCGTGGTTCCGGAAGCTTCGCAGCTCGACCCAGGTGAGGCGCATCGGGGATGGGGGCCGATCGACGGCGGTCAGGAAACCGCGGCGGGCAGGCGCACCGGCATCACCAGGTAGGTGAACTCGTCGCTCTCTCCCCGCACGACCCCAGGCTTCAGCCCGTCGCGCACGTCGATGCGCACGCTCTCGCCGGTGGCAGCACGCAACCCATCGGCCAGATACTGAGGGTTGAACGCGACCGTGAGGTCCTCGCCCTCGTATCGTGCCTCGACCGTCTCGACGGCCTGTCCGAGATCGGGGCTCGAGGACGACAACTTGACGCCCAGCGCGTTGAACTCCAACCGCACCGGGGTCGTGTCGCGCGCCATGAGCCCCACGCGGCTCACGGCGTCGAGGAGTTGCTGCCTGCTGATCGTCAGCCGGCTCTCGTGCTGGTCGGGCAGGAGCTGGCGGTAGTTCGGGAACTCGCCCTCGATCAGCCGCGACGTGAGCGTGAGTTCGCCGATGCGGAACGCCACCTGCGACTCGTCGACGAAGATCTCGAGCGACGCCTTCTCGTCGGCCGCCGCGCCACGGCCCGCCTCGCTCAGGGCACGCTCGGGCACGATCGCCTTGCCCTCACCGTCAGCGGTCGCCACGAGCTCGCGCACGGCGAGCCGATACGAGTCGGTCGCCACCATCACGACACCCTCGCGGCTGACCTCGATCAACACACCGGTGAGCACCGGCCGCGCCTCGTCGCGGGAGGCCCCCCGCGCGACCTGGTGCACCGCATCGGCGAACGCGCCTGCCTCGGCCGTGATCTTCGTGCCGCTCGGCTCCTGCAGCCCGGGGAAGTCCTCGGCGGGCAGCAGCCGAAGGGTGCCTTCATATGCGGCGCAGCGGATATGAGCCTGCGACTGATCGGTCTCGACATCGACCGGGGCGTCGGACAGCGACTTCACCGTGTCGCCGAGCAGGCGGGCGGGCACGAGGGCGGTACCAGGCTCGCTGACCTGCGCGTGGGTCGCCAGGCGTGCCGACACCTCGAGGTCGGTCGTCGTCAACGTGAGTCGGCCGTCATCGGTCGCATCGATCAGCACACCCGTGAGCGCCGGGATGCCTGGCCTCGACGACACTCCGCGCTGAACGGTCTGCAGAGCCTCGGAGAGCGCGTCGCGGTCACAGCGGAACTTCACTCGGTCCACCCCCTGCATCTACTGTCTGGAAAGAAAGAGGAAACGTCGGTAGTAGGCACTGTGGAAACCTGCACGAACAGCCCGTTCCCGCAGCGTAGCCGGGCCGTCCGACATGTGGGAAACGCGTGGGGAAAACGTGTCGCTCCCCCGGATCCCCTGCAACTGGGCGGCGGTTCCCACAGATCTCGCCGATGTTGTCCACAGGCCGGCGTGCACGCAGTCGAACTGGCCGGTGGGCACCGTCATGCGGCGCGCACCCGGCCGCGGATGATACGGGTGAGGTCCTGCACCTGCCGGAAGGTCGCATCGCGAGCCCGCATCTCATCCTCGACCTTGCGGATGCCGTGCAGCACGGTCGTGTGGTCGCGGCCGCCGAAGATCTCGCCGATCTTCAGCAGGGACAGGCCCGTGCACTCCCGCGTGAGATACATCGCGATGTGTCGTGCCTGGGTGAGCGGGCGTGACCGCGACTTCGACATCAGATCGGCCGGCGAGAGTGAGAAGTACTTCGCGGTCTCGTCGAGGATCAGGGGTGGCGGGATCTCGTTCTGGGTCTGGGGGATCAGGTCCTCGAGGGCTCGGTCGGCAAGCGCATTGTCGATCGGCTGACCGGTGAGTTCGCTCCAGGCGACCACACGCACAAGCGCTCCCTCGAGCTCTCGCACGGACTGGTCGAACTTCGAAGCGACGAACTCGATCACTTCGGGGGGCACGGTGATGTGCTCTCGCTCGGCCTTCAGCTGCAGGATCGCGATGCGCGTCTCGAGGTCGGGCGGCTGCACGTCGACGCAAAGGCCCCACCGGAACCGGTTCACCAGCCGTTCCTCGAGCCCCGAGAGCTCGTGCGGGGGGCGGTCGGACGCGATCACGATCTGTTTCCCGGCCCCGTGCAGGTGGTTGAACGTGTGGAAGAACTCGGTCTGGGTCTCCTCGCGTTTCGCCAGGAACTGGATGTCGTCGACGAGCAACACGTCGACCTCGCGGTAGCGCTGGCGGAACGCGTCGCCGCCCTGACGCTCGCGGACCGCCTTGATGAACTCGGTCACGAACTGCTCCGACGTCACGTACTTCACGCGGAGCGCAGGTGCGAGCCGGTACATGTGGTGGCCCACCGCGATCAGCAGGTGCGTCTTGCCGAGGCCGACCCCGCCGTAGATGAACAGGGGGTTGTAGGCGGTCGATGGAGGCGCCTCGGCCACGGCCATCGCCGCGGCGTGGGCGAACCGGTTGCTGGGCCCAGGCACGAACGCGTCGAACGTGTAGTTCGGGAACGGCAGCCCCGGCGCGCCGGTCGAGCCGGGCGCGGCCGACGGCGCCTCGGGAGCGCCGATCGTGGCGTAGGAAGCGGGAGGCTGGTCCCCCCGATCGATCGACGCGCCCTCGAAGGGTCGGGAGGCCGGCTGTTCGCGCAGGGCCTCGTCGACCGAGAGCTCGATCTTCAACGGGCGGCCGGCGGCCTCGTGCGCGGCCCGCTCGATCAGCGGAAGATGGTTGTGTTGCAAACGTTCACGTACGAGCGGACTCGGGACGGCCAGCGTGATCGAGTCCTCGGCCAGACTCACGGGCCGCACGTCGGCGAACCACATGACGACGGTGGTCTCGGGGAGCTCCTCGCGCGCCCGATCCAGCACGTGGGCCCAGGCATCCCGAGCCTCGTGTTCAGGGGACGCTACCGCCATATGGAATCCACAGCACCTTTCCACACCGGTGGAAACACGGGAAGGTTCGTCGTGGCGCCGCGCCGTGCGAGGGCTCGGGTCGCCGGGGGGAAGGCGGGCCGCACGTTAGCACACCGTCCTCGCGGCCTACCGGCCGCCCGCCGGGTCTTGACACTCTTTCTCGTGTCAAGCCCTTTGTCCTGCGGCGATGCGGAGCCGTATACTCCGACCCGGCCGGCCCGCGCCGGCCCTCCACGCGACACGACCACCCGATCCGATCACGAAGGACCCACGTTCTCGATGGCCAAGGGCAAGCGTACCTACCAACCGAACAACCGCCGCCGCGCACGCCGTCATGGCTTCCGACTGCGCATGCGAACGCGCGCCGGCCGGTCGATCATCTCGTCGCGGCGCCGTAAGGGCCGCACGCGCCTGTCCGCCTGAGAGCGAGCGCCGCGTGCGCTCCCGCGACGTGCGAGCGGTCCTCGATCGTAGCCGACCTCGTCGCGGAAGGCGGGTGGTACTGTTCCTTGCGCCCGGCTCCGGTGAGTGGGCGGTCGTGGTCACGCGCCGCGTGGGCGGGGCCGTCGATCGGAATCGGGCCAAGCGGATCCTGCGGGAGGCTTGGAGACAGGTATCGCCGCAGGTCACAGGGGATTTCGACACCGTCCTGGTGGCCCGCGAGGCGATCCGGGGCGCCACGACGCAGGATCTGGTGAGCGAGATGATCGAGTTACTGCCCAGAGAGGCCGTGCGCGATGTCCGCGCATGAGTTCGCCTGGCACATCGGCGCCCCCATGCGATCCCTGCTGACCGCGGCGATCCATGTGTACCGTGTCCTCTTCTCCGGGTGGCTGGGGGGTCAGTGCCGGTTCTACCCGACCTGCAGCCGCTACGCCGAGGACGCGATCCGTCACCACGGGGCGCTCCGCGGCTCGGCCCTCGCCGTCTGGCGCATCGGCCGCTGTAATCCGTACGGCCGGGGAGGCTTCGATCCGGTCCCGCCGACGCGCCACGGGCAAGACCGGATGTATGACGGCAGCATACATGTGACCGAGGAGGCCAGCGCCTAGCATGCTGGCCGAGATCCCCATCATCTCCCCGATCTTCCAGGGGTTGCTCGACGCCCTGGGTTCGGTCCTGGCGTGGTTGTATGACATCATCCCCAACTACGGGGTCGCGATCATCATCCTCACCCTCGTGCTGCGATTCCTCCTCTTCCCGCTCGGCATGAAGCAGATCAAGTCGATGCAGGCGATGCAGGCGCTGCAGCCGAAGATCAAGGAGATCCAGAAGAGGTACAAGGGGAACAAGCAGAAGGCCCAGGAAGAGACGATGCGTCTCTACAAGGAGGCCGGGGTTAATCCCCTCGGCGGGTGTCTTCCCGTCCTCGCGCAGTTCCCTTTGCTGATCGCGATGTATGCCGTGCTCAGGGCGCCGGGCTACGAGCCCGTCACGGAGAACGATCAGGTGACGGCGTACGTCATCACGAACAACCACCTTCCGACCGACAGCGCGTTGTTCGCGAGCGTCGTGACCCACGAAGGCACCGGGTTCCTCGGGTTGAACCTGCAATGCTCGGCATCGCAAGCGGGAAGCGTTGAGAACAGCACGATCAAGGACAGCCAGGGGAATGTCGTGAACCCCGGGCTGCCGTTGGAGGGTGACGACGGACAGCCCCTGGACTCCTTCGAGTCCAAGCCGGTGCTTCCGTGCGGGACCGACGGGCTGACGTCGAAGATCGGCTACGTGCTGCTGCTCGGCTTGATGATCGCCACCTCCTTCTATCAGACGCTGCAGACCCAGCGGGCGAGTCCCCAGGGTGCCGCGTCCAACCAGCAGCAGATGATCCTTCGGATCATGCCGCTGTTCTTCGGGTTCATCGGGTTCAGCTTCCCCGCCGGCCTGGTGCTGTATTGGACCGTGTCGAACCTGTTCATGATCGGCCAGCAGACGCTGCTCCTTCGGGCGGGCCACATCGGACCGGAAGCCCTGGACCGCCGGATGGCAGAGCAGAAGGCCAAGATGGCCGCCCAGGCCGACAAACCCAAGAAGCAGGGCCTCATGACGCGCATGACGGAGCGCGCCGAGGAGGAGCGGAAGCGCCGCGAGGCCGAGGCCAAGAAGAACCCCCCGAAGAAGGGTGGATCGGCTCAGCGCAAGCCGAAGAAACCGGGGTCTGGAGGCAAGGGTGGCTCCTGAGCGCGACGACGCGCCGAACCTCGACGAGCTCGAGGAACAGGCAGACTCGGCGGCCGACTTCCTCGAGGAGCTCCTCACGCGGATGGACATCGACGCGATCGCTGAGCCGAATCCGCACGAGGGGCACATGTACGTCGACATCGTCGATGGGCCGGAGGAGGACATGTCGCTGCTGATCGGTCGACATGGGCAGACGCTGGAGGCGATCCAAGAGCTCACGCGCATGGTCGTCGGCCGTCGCCTCGACCAGCGGGTGCGAGTGATCGTCGACGTCGAGGACTACCGCAAGCGCCGGGAAGCCAGACTCGAGGAGCACGCTCGCGAGCTCGCCCAACGGGTGCGTGAGACCGGCCGAGAGGAAGAGCTCGAGCCCATGAACTCGTACGAGCGCAAACTCGTTCACGACGCCGTCGCCGATATCGATGGCGTCGAGACCGAGTCCCGCGGCGTCGATCCTGAGCGGTTCGTGGTCATCGTTCCCGCTTCCTGAGTCCCCTACGCTCGCAACCGGCGCTGGAACGCCCGTGCAGGCGCCGCAGGTGGGTTCGGGTCGATGGGAGGCGATGTTTCACGTGAAACATGAGGGTTGGTCGGGCGTCGCCTCACTTGGGGTCGAGCTGGACGACACAGCGATCGATCGCCTCGAGCGGTTCGAGCGGGATCTCCGGGAGAGAGGAGCCCCGAGGGGCATGGTTTCCGCTTCGGATCTTCCACGGTTGCGCGAGCGGCACATCTTCGACTGCCTCAGAGCCGCGCCGCTGCTTCCGGAGACCGGGACGGTCTGTGACCTGGGCTCGGGCGCGGGATTGCCCGGGGTCGTCTTGGCGATCGCTCGGCCCGACCTACGCTTCGTGTTGATCGAGGTACGTCGGAACCGGGCGGTCTTCCTGGACGAGGCAACGGCGGACCTCGATAACGCGGTCGTCCACGGGCGTCGTCTCGAGACCTTTCGAGAACGGGTCGCGGCGTGCACGGCGAGGGCGTTCGCCCCGGCGCCGAAGTCGTGGGCAGCCGCCGAGCCCCTCCTCGGCCCGTCGGGGCGTCTGATCTACTGGGCCGGCGCCACCTTCGACTTCGTCAGAGACGTGCCGACCGGCGTGTCGGCAAGCCTTTTCCAGTCTGCGCTTGCACGGTCGGGTCCACTGGTTATCATGGCTCGGCAGTGACCAAGGCCTCCGTCGGCGCCGGCGCCGCCCCGGACACCTCTACTCGCTCGCCCACCATGGGCGATTCATCCACCGCATCCAGCGCCAGGCGCTCCAAACGAGAGAAGAAGAAGCAGATCCCTGTGCCCCCCGACACCCCCGGCATCGCCCGCGTGATCGCGATCGCGAACCAGAAGGGCGGTGTTGGCAAGAGCACGACGGCCGTCAGCCTCGGCGCCTCCCTCGCCGATCTCGGCTACCGGGTCCTGGTCGTCGACCTCGACCCGCAGGGGAACGCCTCGACCGGGTTGGGGATCAGGCACGAGGCTCGTGAGATCACGGTGTATGACGTCATCGTGTCGGAGGCGTCCGTCGACGATGCGATCGTACCGACCGCGGTGGCCCACCTCTCGGCGATCCCGTCAACCATCGATCTGGCGGGAGCGGAGATCGAGCTGGTCAGCCAGTTCTCGCGCGAGACGCGTCTGAAGAAGGCCCTCGCCACGGTCCGGGAAGGCGCGTACGACTTCATACTTCTGGACTGTCCACCCTCGCTGGGCCTGTTGACGATCAACGCGCTGACGGCGGCGGAGGAACTGATCGTCCCGATCCAGTGCGAGTACTACGCCCTGGAGGGCCTCGGGCAACTCCTCCGCAACGTCTCGCTCGTGCAGCAGAACATCAACCCGGGACTGCGACTCTCCGGGATCGTGATGACGATGTTCGATCCCCGGACGAAGCTGTCCGAGCAGGTGGTCGAGGAGGTCAGACGCTACTTCGGTGAGCTGGTCTACGACGTCATCATCCCGAGGACCGTTCGGCTTTCCGAGGCGCCGGGATTCGGCCAGCCGATCACGGTGTACGACCCGAAGTCGAAAGGTGCAGCGAGTTACCGCGAACTGGGTCGGGAGGTCGCGCTCCGGCCGCCGCCGACCGAGCCGATGCCGACCTTCCACGACCTCCCGACGATCGTCGTGCCGGCGATCGACGCCTCTCCCGCCCCCGCCGAGCCGCTCCGGGAGGAGGAGCTCGGCGAGGTTCCGATGGTGCACGATCTGCCGGAACCCGAGCCGGAACCCGAGCCGGCGCCGGTCCCCGAGCCGGCGCCGGTCCCCGAGCCGCTCCCCGAGCCGCATCCAACGCCCGAGCCGCATCCAACGCCCGAGCCGCTCCCCGAACCGCATCCAACGCCCGAGCCGCTCCCACAGGCCGCTCCCGCCTCGGCCCTCGACGACGAGGACGTGTGGGAGGAGGCTGATGCCGCGACCGAGCCTCCTCGGGTCGCCCCGCCGAGTTCCCCTGCCCCACCCGGGCACCTTCCCGAACGTCGGGTGGTGGTCATCGACGAGGACGCGGAGCCCGTCGCGCCCTCGCAGCCGAGCCGTCACGATCCCGAGGCTCAGCCGTCGGAAGGCCACGCGGTGGCCGACATCGGCGCCACCCTCGAGGACGACCGCTCACACAAGCGCCGATGGCGACTGTTCCGAAAGGGAGGCGAGTGATGTCGAAGCGAGGTGGTCTGGGGCGAGGTCTGTCCGCGCTGATCCCGGGAGCCCCAGAGGCCGGTGAGGGGCTCTCGGGACTGCTCGAAGTGCCGGTGAACGCCGTCACGCCCAATCCGAAGCAACCACGGACCCACTGGGACGAGGAGGAGATCAAGGCGCTCGCTGCCTCGATCAGAGAGGTGGGCATCCTGCAGCCGATCGTGGTCCGTCGCTCGAGCGAGGACGGCTACGAGCTGGTGGCGGGTGAACGTCGGTTGCGAGCCGCCAAGGTGGCCGGGCTCGCAACCGTGCCGGTGGTGCTACGAGAGACCGAGGATTCAGACCTCCTGCGCGAGGCCCTGATCGAGAACATCCACCGGGAGGACCTCGGACCCATCGAGCTCGCTGAGGCGTTCCGACAGCTGCTCGAGGACCTCGGGTTGAAGCAGGAGGAGCTCGCCGACCGGGTCGGTGTGTCACGGTCACACATCGCGAACACGATCCGCCTCTTGCAGCTCCCCCTGGAGACCCAGCAGCTCCTCACCGATGCGAGGATCCAGGCGGGGCACGCTCGTGCGCTGCTCGCGCTCGGCGACGCGGATGCCGTCAACACGCTCGCGCTCCGGGTCGCCGCCGAGGATCTCTCCGTTCGCGAGACCGAGGATCTCGTTCGGCGCTACCTCGAACCGCCACTCCAGGTGGAAGCTTCGATCGACGTCGCCACGACATCTGCAGCCGACGCCGGGATGGCCGAGGTCGAGGAGATCCTGTCGGAGCAGCTCGCCACCCGCGTCCAGATCCAGTACGGGAAGAAGCGGGGCCGCGTGATCATCGAGTTCGGGTCGGTCGACGACCTCGAACGGATCGTCTCGGAGATCGTCGGTTCGGGGCCCGGGCTCTCCCCGGAGTGACGCAGCTGCAACCACCGTCAGCGGCCGAGACGCCTCGATGTGACCGACTGGATGACCGCGTCACACAGCTGAGCCAATTCCATGCCGGCGGCGCTCGCGCCCATCGGCAACAGGCTGGTCTCCGTCATGCCTGGTGAGACGTTCACTTCGAGCACCCAGGGCACACCGTCGCGGTCGACGATCATGTCGACCCTCGTCACGTCGCGCAGGCCGAGCGCCCTCCAAGCGGCCATGGCCGCATCGCGACAGGCCGCGGTGGCATCGTCACCGAGGCGAGCGGGTGCGAAGTAGTCGGTCGCTCCGGCCGTGTAGCGTGCGGCGTAGTCGTAGGTGCCGCCCTTCGGCACGATCTCGACCGCCGGTAGTGCCTCCCCCGGCGTGCCGACGACGCCGACGGCGATCTCCGTGCCCACGATCGCCGTCTCGACGACGGCTCCCCCGCTGAACGACAGGGCCGCCATCACCGCGGCCGGCAGGTCGCCCTCCCGCGAGACCGACGTCACCCCCAGGGCGGAGCCGCTCCTTGAGGGTTTGACGACGCATGGCAGGCCGACCCGCTCGATGGCCCTGCCCAGCGCAGCCCCGGCGCCCAGGTCCCGCAGCGCCGTCCCCTCGATCGGGGCCCAGGTCGGCGTGCGCACACCGGCCCGGTCGAGCGCATCCTTGGCGAGCAGCTTGTCGAACGCCACCTCGCAATCGAACGCAGCCGTGCCGGTGTACGCGAGGCCGAGCAGGTCCAGCAGACGCTGCACGGTGCCGTCCTCGCCCTCCTTGCCGTGCAGGGTGAGGTAGCACAGGTCCGGGGATCGTTCCTGCAGGGCCTCGGCCAGCGCGGTCTCCCCCGGATCGATCAGGGTGACGTCGTGGCCGAGGTCCGGCAGTGCGCCCGCGACGCGGTGTCCGCCCCGTAACGAGACATCGCGTTCGGGCGTGCGCCCACCGGCGAGCACCGCGACGTTCACGGGTGCAGGCTCCGGTACAGGGCTTGCTCGTCCTCGAGCAGGCTGCCCAGCCTGGCGATGCCCTCGCGGATGCGATCCACGGGCGGGTAGCAGAACGCCAGGCGCATCTGGTTGCCGCCGCGCCCGTCGGGGTAGAAGGCGGTGCCGGGCACATAGGCGACGCGTCGCTCGACGGCCGTGGCGAGCATCGCCCGTGTGTCGAACCAGTCGGGCAACGTGACCCAGACGTAGAAGCCGCCGCCCGGGTTCGTCCACAGGGCGCCGTCCGGGAAATGCTCGTCGATCGCCTCGAGCATCGCATCGCGCCGCGAGCGGTAGATGTCGGTGAGGGCGGCCAGGTTGGCGCGCCAGCGTTCCTCCTCGGCGAAGTACCGCTCGGTGACCAGCATCGTGAACGATGAGCCGCAGAGGTCGGCTGCCTCCTTCGCGAGCACGAGGCGCTGGACCACCGACTGCTCGGCGAGCGCCCACCCGACGCGGACGCCGGGGGAGAAGACCTTCGAGACCGTGCCGAGGTAGATCACGTTGTCGGGGTCGAGGGTTCGCAGCGCCGGGAGTGGCTCGCCCTCGAAGCGGAGCATGCCGTACGGGTTGTCCTCGACGATGGGGATGCCCGCCTCCCGGCACAAGGAGACGAGGTGCTGCCGCCGTTCGTATGATAGCGTCACACCACTTGGGTTCCCGAAGTTCGGGCAGGTGTAGACGAACTTCGGCCGCTCGCCCCGCACGAGGGCCTCCTCCAGCTGGCCCACGATCATGCCGTCGTCGTCGATCTCGACCTGCAGGTAACGGGGCTCGTACTGGCCGAACGCGGTCAGGGCCCCCACGTACGCCGGCGCCTCGACCGCGATCAGGTCTCCGGGGTCGATGAAGATCTTGCCGACGAGGTCGAGCGCCTGTTGTGCCCCGGTCGTGATCACCATGTCCTCGGGATCGCCCTCGACGCCCTCGGCCGCCATCAGCCCGGCCAGGCGCTCCCGCAGGCCGGGGTCCCCCTGGCCGCCGCCGTACTGCAGCGACATCGAGCCGTGCTCATCCAGCACGCCGCGGACGACCTCGAGCACGTCGTCGGTGGGCAAGGCCTGCACGAACGGCATGCCTCCCGCGAGGGAGACGACCTCGGGGCGCGACGCCACGGCGAACAACGCCCGCACCTCCGACGCGGACATGCCCGAGGTGCGGTGGGCGTAGAGATCGACGAAGCGATCGATCGAGAACTCGGCCATGGGAAGGTCCTCAGGCTAGCATCGGCATGCCGCGTGCCCGGCAGGAGCATCGATCACGGCACGCGGGACGTTCCCGTCGACCCCTCCACCTGAGGGAAGACGCGCTCGGCGAGCACCTCGAGCATCTCCAGGTCGTCGAAGAGCTCGTGGTTCAGCATGATGCGCTGCACGCCGGCCGAGGCGTACGCGTTCAGGCGCTCGACGGCCTGGTCGACCGACCCGACCACGCAGTGCGCGCGCAGCTCGTCGAGCTCGTCCTCGAACCTCGCGACGCGCATCGCGCGAGAGCGCGCCTTCTCGATCACCCGCATCGCGTCCCGCTCGGTCTCCCCCACGTAACACCACGTCATCACCGAGGTCGTGAGCGAGTCCTGCGCCCGGCCGTCGGCGTCGAGGCGGTCGCGCACCTTGCGGAACCGCTCACGAGCCTGCTCGGGAGACGGGCCCACCGTGTTGAACTCGTCGGCCCATCGCGAGACGAGGGCCGCGACCCTTGGACCGCCGTTTCCGCCGACCACGATCGGCGGATGCGGCTCCTGCACGCCTTTGGGCGCGAAGGGTACGGCATCTAACTGATAATGCTGGCCCTGGAACGAGAATCGTTCCTCCACCAACAGGCCGTGGACGATCTCGAGCTGCTCCTCCAGCATGTCGAACCGGGTGGGCGTGTCCGGGAACGGGAACCCATGGGTGCGGTGCTCGTCCTCCCACCAGCCCGCGCCCATGCCGATCTCGACGCGACCCCCGCTGACCCGGTCGACCGTGACCGCGGCCTTCGCCAACACGGCGGGCAGTCGGAACGTGATGGGGGAGACCATCGTGCCGAGCCTGATCGTCTCGGTCGACGCCGCGAGCGCCGAGAGCATCGTCCACGCATCAGAGGACCCGCGGTCACGATCGCGATGGCGGATCACGCTCAGGTAGTGGTCGGAGGTGAAGATCGCCTCGAACCCCAGCCGCTCCGCGGCACGCGCCGCCCCGAGCCAGTCGGGCCACGTGACGCCTTCCTGTCCCTCGAGCATCAGGCAGAAGCGCATCGGCGCGTAGCATAGCCCCCGATGCCGAACGCCCCGGAGAGACCTGCACCCGACACTCCCGGTGCCGGCGCCCGTCACCCGACCGAGCGAGAGCGCGCGATCCGCGCCTCGGTAGCCGGGGTCACGCTCGGGCTGTTCCTGCGGCTCGTCAGTCGGCGAAGAAGCGCTTGACGCCGTTCGCGACGGCGCGGCCGACCCGCTCGGCGAAGGCCGGGTCGACGATCATCGCCGCTTCGCGCTCGTTCGTGATGAACGCGGGCTCGACCTGCACCGCCGGCATGCGCGTTTCGCGCAGCATCGAGACGGTGAGACGCTGCAGACGCCCCCGAGTGTGGAGGGCGGCTTCGAGCTCCTCGAGGATCAGCTGCGCCAGCAGCATGCCGGCTGGCGAGTGGGTCTGGTCGCTGCCGAAGTAGGAGACGGTCGGTCCCGACGCCTCGGGCAGCCCGGTCGCGAGCTCGACCGAGACGCACATCGACGCGCCCATCTCGTTGGCGAGCTTCGCCCGCTCGGTCGGGTCGAGCGGCTCGTCCCGAGCCCTGAGCAACGATGGCTTCCCGCCCATCGCCGCCAGCTCGTCACGGAGCACCTCGGCGATCGAGTACGTGCAGGCACTGTCGGGTTCGCCCGCGTCGCCTGGGTCGATCGCGAGAACCCGGGCTGCGATCGAGGTCCGCAGATGCCGGAGCTCTTCCTCTTCGCGGACCAAGGCGCGGCTCAGACCAGACTCGATCGGACGCATCCGCTCGAGCATCTCGATCGCGTGGAGGCCCACGATGCCGTCGGGCTCCTCGCCGACGTTGCGCTGGAAGTCGCGCATCGCATGATCCGTGTTCACGCCGAACATGCCGTCCTCGCGGCCCGCATCGAACCCGAGGGCATTCAGCTTGCGCTGCAACGTTCGGACGTCGTCACCGCGGAAGTGCGGCGAGTGCAGGTAGAGCGTGCGGTCGCCGAGGCGGTATCCGGCCTCGACGAGTTGCCCCCAGGTGTCGGGCCCGACGAGCCCGTCGACCCGCAGGCTGCGCCGAGCCTGGAACGCGCGGACGGCCGCATCGGTCGACGGCCCGAATCGGCCGGGGACCTCCTCGGCATCGACCGGATGGTCGAGTCCGGTCAGGCGCTCCTGGATGTCGCCGACTTCCGGGCCCTCGTCACCGAGGTGGTAGATGCGCACACGATGAGTCTGCGCCGGTGGCCTTCACGGCGGCAACCGGCCGGGTGCTGGAGGGTCGAGCGGGCCACGGCACCGAGAGAGACCGTGGCGAGTGTTCAGGACAGGTGAGGCTCGATGTCGCGCAGGATCGCGTCCTTCGGCTTCGCGCCGATCACGCGTGCGACCTCCTGGCCGCCCTTGAACAGGATCAGGCTGGGGATGCTCATCACTCCGTAGGTGCGGGTCGCCTGTGGGTTCTCGTCGATGTTGAGCTTGACGACCTTGAGGGTCTCACCCTTGTCCTGTCCGATCTCCTCGACCACCGGCGACACCATGTGGCAAGGCACGCACCATTCCGCCCAGAAGTCCACGAGCACAGGGGTCTCGGAGTCCAGGACCGAGGTCTGGAACTCCTGGTCTGTCACGCTGTTCATGTCCGCCATCGTCGTTCTCCTCATCGGTGGTGCCTCACAGTCCTCTGCGGCGTCGAACCGCCGAGACGTGCAACGCGCGCGCGCCTGCCCGGGATTCCCGCAGCTCAGGTCGGCGCGTGCGCCAGTTCCTCCAGGAACCGCTCGGCATCGATCGCCGCCTTGCAGCCCTGTCCGGCGGCCGTGACCGCCTGCTTGTAGATCGTGTCGGTGACGTCGCCCGCGGCGAAGACGCCCGGCACGCTCGTGTGCGTGCGAGGTTCCTGCACCACGACATACCCGTTCTCGTCGAGGTCCAGCTGGCCCGCGAAGAGCGAGGTGTTGGGATCGTGGCCGATCGCCATGAACACGCCGTCGGTGGGCATCTCTCGTTCCTCGCCGGTGACCGTGTCGTGCAGGCGCACGCCGGTGACGGCGCCCTCACCCAGGATCTCGCTGACGGTGGCGTTCCAGATCACCTCGATCTTGGGGTTGGCGAGCGCACGCTCCTGCATGATCTTCGAGGCGCGGAACTCGTCGCGTCGGTGCACGATCGTCACCTTCGAGGCGAACTTCGTGAGGAACGTCGCCTCCTCCATCGCGGAGTCCCCGCCGCCCACGACCATGAGCTCGCGGTCACGGAAGAAGAACCCGTCGCAGGTAGCGCACGCGCTCACGCCACGCCCGCGAAGCGTCTCCTCACCGGGCACGTCGAGCCAGCGCGCGCTGGCTCCGGTCGACACGATCACGGTCTGCGTGCGCCAGGCCTGGTCGCCCGCCTTCACCGTGAACGGACGGCTCGACAGGTCGACCTCGGTGGCGTGCACGGGCAGGATCTCGGCGCCGAAACGGGCGGCCTGCTTCTCGAACCGTTCCATCAGCTCCGGACCCATCAGGCCGTCAGGGAAGCCCGGGTAGTTCTCGACATCGGTCGTCAGCATCAGCTGGCCGCCCGCGTCGAGGCCCTTGAGCACGAGCGGTTCGAGGTTCGCCCGAGCGGCGTACAGGGCCGCCGTGTAGCCGGCCGGCCCCGAGCCGATCACGATCACGTCGCGCGTCTCACTCATCGCCAGGAATCCTCCCACAGCCATGAACGCACGAGCATCCCGGCGCATGCCCGCATCCGCGAGGCCGTCAGAGGCGGGCCGACGTGAAGGTCAGGACCGAGCAATCCGCCGCGTCGGCGACCCAGATCGAGACCGCGTTCGCCGGTGTATCGGCACCCGGGCTCTCGATCACGTAGGCGATGAACGCCGGCGTGCCCTCGAACATGACCCGCTGCACCCGAACGATCTCGCCGGGGAAGCCCGGGAAGGCTTGCTCCAGGCACGCGACGGCGCGCGCCGTGCGGGCGGGTCCGGCCGTCCGGGCCTGGCCGGACAGCGCCGCCGGTGCCGACGCCACGGCCCCTGCCGCCTCCTGACCGGCGTCGGCCGCCACGCCCCGGCCCTGCGCGTAGGCGGCAGCGAACGCGGTCGCCGCCTCCTGCAGCGCGGGCTCATCGAGATCGGCGTCGAGGATCTCGAGGCGCCCGGGGCCGCCCGCGCCGTCACCGCCCGCCTCGGCCACGGCGTCGGCGGCGACGCCACCGCTGTTCGAGCCGCTCCCGAGCCGGGGGACGACGAGTGCGACGAGGGCCACGACCGCCGCCGCCGCGACCACCGGCGCGAGCTTCGACCAGGGCGCCCGCGAGGCGGCGGAGGGAGCCGTGAGCCGTTCGATCCGCTCGGGGGAGAACCGCGCGGCGAGGTCCGGACTCGCCGGTTCCGGCATCGCCCTGAGCACGGTACGGGCTGCGTCAGCCGCATCGACCTCGGCCCGGCACCGGTCGCAGGAGCGCAGGTGTTCGTCGACGACGACACGCTCGGCGGGGTCGAGGGTGCCGTCGACGAACGGGGCGAGCTGATCGAGAGGGTGTGTCACGGTTCCTGCTCCGACGTCCGTGGCGAGGCGATCGGTTCCCGAGAGCCCGGTTCGAGGCCGAGGACGGCCGCGAGGGCGAGGCGCCCGCGGTGCACGCGGGACTTCACGGTGCCGATCGGCACGTCGAGCACCTGCGCGATCTGGTCGTACGCCATGTCCTGGACGTCGGCCAACACGAGGGCGACTCGGAATTCCTCAGGGATCGACGCCAACGCCGACGCCGCGTCGCGGGCGCCGGCGACCTCGTCGGCATGATCGACGGTCGGCGGCCCGGGCTCGTGCTGCAGGTCGTCGTCGGCAGCGACGTGCAGCATCGGCCGGCGGCGCTTCCTGCGCAGCTCGTCGTAGCAGGCGTTCACCGCCACCCGGTGCAACCAGGTCGTGAACGCAGCGTCGCCCCGGAAGCCGTCGAGCTTGCGCAGGACGCTCAGGAACGTGTCCTGGGCCACGTCGGCAGCGGCGTCGGCATCGCCCAGCACGCGCAGGCAGAGGGAGTACACGCGGTGCTCGTGGCGGCGGACGAGGTCGGTGAAGGCGTCGGTCTCGCCCGCTCGGAAGCGTCGGACGAGCTCCTCGTCGCGCTCGACCTCGGTCACGGCCCGAACGCTACACACCCGACGGGCCGTTGGCCTCCGTCACGACGACCTGGGTGTACGCGGCGGTCGCACCGAGCCGTCCGGCGACCATCGTCTCCGCGGTCGCCCGTAGCCTGATGCCGACGCGGCCGGTGGTGTCGTCGACCACGCAGCCGGTCTTCCCGAGCTTCAGGCTCGAGTCCAGTGCCTCGATCGTGGCCGCCGCGGTCTCGCACGCCTTGATCGCGCTACGCCCTTGTGAACGGTACGCCGCGGCGCCATCGCTCGCGGCCTGGGTCGCGACCTCGGACAGGTGCAGCGTCGTGCGACCGATCGACACGGCGTCGACGACGGCGACCCCGAGCACCGCGAAGAGCAGCAGCCAGATCACCGCTGCCTTGCCGACCATGCCGGTTTCGGCGGTGCGATCGATGTTGTGCAACATGCCAGTCATCCGCGGAACCTCCTGCGTACCGCGCCGATCACTTCATCGACCTCTTCAACGCCCAACATGAGGGCCGCGAGCAGATACACGCCGACGCCCGCGGCGACCGCCGATCCGACCTGTACGAGCCGCCAGATCACCATCTGCGTGTCGACCACCGCGCCCACGCCGGCCGCGACGAGCCACGCGATGGCCGCCGTGACCGCGGCCGCTGGCACCGCGCGTGCGACCGTGCTGGCGACGCGCCCGCCGTCGAGCGAGCCGAGCTTCGGGCGGAGGAGCGCGAGCCCCACGGTGGTCGCGAACACGTACGACAGCGCGTGTCCCAGCGCGAGGGCGGGCACGTCCCATCCCACCGCGCGCACGAGCGCGACATCGACGGCCACGGTGACGATCGCCGCGCCGATGTTGACGATCGCCGGCGTCCGGCTGTCCTGCGTCGCGTAGAAGGTGCGCGTGATCAGCTGGAACGCCGAGAAGATCGGCAGCCCGACCGCGAAGCCCTGCAACGTGCGGGCGATCAAGGGGACGTCGGCCTCCCGCACCCACCCGTACTCGAGCAGCAGCGAGACGATCGGCTGCGCGAGCGCGATGAACGCGAACGACGCCGGCACGATCACCACGATCGTGTCACGCAGCCCCAGCGAGAATCGGTCGCGGACGCCGTCGATGTCGTGGTCGGTCCATCGCTCGGCCATCGCGGGCAGCAGCGCGGTGAAGATCGAGACGGCGAAGATGGAGTGCGGCAGCAGGAAGATGATGAACGCCGTGGCGTAGATCTGGTAACAGGCGTCGCAGATGCCTCCCGCGAGGATGATGATCACGACGTAGGCGAGCTGGTTCGCCCCGACGTAGACGATGACCCAACCGGAGAGCCTTACGATGCGCCGGATGCCCGGATGGCCCCACCCACCGGTCAAACGCCATCGGAAGCCGGTCCCGCGCAGCGACGGCCACAGGGCCACGGTCATCGCGACGACGCCGAGGGTGGTGCCGGCGCCGAGCACTGTCTTCTCGAGCCATGTGATGTCGCCGACCGAGGGCGCGGCCCCGGCGCGGAGCATGGCGTAGGCCGCGAACGTCGCGATCGCGACGAGGTTGTTGAGGATCGGCGCGAACATCGGGGCGGCGAACCGGCGTTCGGTGTTGAGCAGCCCGGAGGCGATCGCCCCGATGCCGTAGAAGACGATCTGCGGCATGAACCAACGGAGCAGGAACACCCCCAGCTCGATCTGCGCCTCGCGGTCGGCGGCGTCGGACGCTACGAGGTACAGGCGCATGATCTGGGGCGCGAACACGATGCCGACGATCGCGACGCCGGATAGCAGCACCAACGCCAGTGTGAGGACGCGTCTCCCAAGGTCGAAGGCGGCTTCGCGCCCGTTCCGCCGCTGGTGGTCGACGAACACCGGCACGAACACCGAGGTCAGGATGCCCCCGAGGATCAGCTCGTAGACGATGTTGGGCGTAGTGTTGGCCTGCGTGTAGACGTTGCCGAGCGGGGCGATCGTGACGCCGAGGGCCGCCGTCTGCGCCGCGATGCGGACGTACCCGGTCAGGCGCGACAGGGTCGTGCCGACCGTCATGAGCGCGGTGTTCCGCACGTAGGCGCCGGTGGTATCGGGAGGGATGCCCTCCACCGGTTCGGGATCGGGGGTCAGGGCTTCGGTCGTCGGACCAACCTCCTCGACCAGAGCAGCAGCAGCAGCACCCCGGCGCCGATCGTGATCCACAACGCCACGCTGTTCACGGCCGTCGTGCGCACCGCGAGGTTCTGGTCCTCCCCGAGGTCGCGGCCCGACGGCGCCCGGGTCTTCACCCGGATCGTCTGCGGCCCTCCGGCCTTGGCGATCACGTCGAACGTGACGATCTCGTCGGGGCCCTCGATCGTCACGGTCTGCTGGGACCCGTCGGGGAACTCGAACGAGGCGGAGCGAAGCACGACCTGCACGGTGAGCGGGGTGGCGCCGGGGTCGCCCATACGCAGCGGGATGGAGCCTTCCCGCGAGGTCAGCAGGAACTCCTGCTGCACGTCGGGCAGCACGCTTCGAAAGATCGAGCCGGTGACGGCGTTGACCTGGTCGTACCAGCCGCGTCCCGCAAGGGTGTCGGAGATGTACTCACCTGCCTCGGCGTACAACAGGTTGCGGTCGAGCCGTGCCGGCTGCGGGCTCGGGCCGGCGAGCATCGAGCGATACGCGGCCACGTTTCGGCGCTGATCTCGGATCGCATCGACGTAGTCGCGTGGGAACCGTGCGATCGACGGGACGATCGCCGCGCCTTCCAGCGTCGGGTTGACGTCCGCGGCCAAGCTCGCCGCCGGTGTGCGCCGCAGGAAGGGGGCCTCGGAGAGGCGGCGGACGAGCGGCGCCCAGATCGCGGGGGGCAGTGCGGCAGGCATCTGCACGGCGACCCCGCGCACGGTCTGGCTCCCGTCGGGCTGGAGTCCGGGGACCGGTTGCTCGCGCCAGATCGTCGCCAGCTCTCCGAGCACCGCCTGGGCGGCCCGCACCGGGTCGTCGAGCAGGACCGGGTCGCCCAGCAGACCCTGCACGCCCGGGTCGGGCAGCACGAGCGCCAGGTTCGATCCGTCGGCCGTCGTCACGGCGGCAGTGGGCAGCGGCGCGAAGTCGTTGGGCTGGGGGGGCCGCTGCACCGTGTCGGCTTGCACGAGCACGGTGGTGGATCCGCGATCGGCGAGCCACTGCAGGCTGGGCTCGTCGAGTGCTCCCTCCGGCGGCCGCGCCGTGACGGCGGACGGTTCCTCACCCAGGTGCTCAGCGACGATCGCCTCACCCAGCGCCTGTTGTCGAGCGAGATCGGGCGCGAGCCCACCCGATGCGAGCGACGGGAGCAGTGGTGCGGCGAACGGGGTGGTGACGAGTTGCACGTCCGCCTCGCCGACGAGGTCGGCGAGGCGGGCCAGCAGCGTCGCGGCGTTCGTGGCCGGCGGCTGGTCGGGTCGCACGACCTCGCCCGATGCCCGTTCGTACCCGTCGGCCATCCGGGCCAGCTGGTCGATCACCGTCGGCACGACGACGAGCTCCACTGACACGCCGCCGTCGGTCGATCCGATGGCGGCGGAGAGGGTGTCGACCTGCTGCGCGAGCCCTCCTTCGGGTGCGATCGCGGCCTCGAACGCAGGATCGGCCAGCCGCCCCTGAGGGTCGAACGCGATCGGGGCATCGAACTCCGCCCACCACGTGAGCCCGATCGGCACCTCCGGCTCACGAACGAGGTGCACCAGTGGCGTGTCGAGGGCGGCGACCTGTGTGCCGCCGCTCCGAAGGTCGACCCGGGCCGGATACACGAGCGAGTCGACGTCGCTCACGCCGTCGATCTCGCTGAGATCGACGGAGACCGTGAACTCGCGGGTCTCGCCGGGCTTCAGCTCGCCCTCCTGCGCGAACGTATCGACGTAGACCAGGGTGCCGACGGGCCCGTCCACCAGCGAGGACTCGTACTCCACCCGGGATCTGATCGCCGGACCGATGATGAACCCGACCAGGAGATCACCGAACGGTTCCTCACCGAGGTTCCTGGCACGGAAGGCGATCGTGACCTCGGGCTTCTCGAGCGTGGTGAAGGGCGTTTGGGCCTTCAGGGTCAGGGCCACGGCTGGCTCCTGGGCGACGGAGGGTATCGGCGTGAGGAGCAGGAAGGCGGCGGCGAGCGCGAGCGGCAGGAGCGCGCCGAGCGCGCGGAGGATCCTCATGGCGGCTCCTCATCGTAGCCCCGCGGGGTGGGGGCCCTCGGAACCTTCCGATGTCAGCGCGCGAGTACCTCCAACGCCTCGGCCACGCCGTACGCGAGGGCCACGACCAGCAGGAAGCTTCCGACGAGGATCCGCAGCGTGTGCTCGTGGGTGCCGAGCGCCACCTTCGCGCCGAGCAACGCACCGGGCACCGCGCCGATCGACGCGACCACGACCAGCGTCCAGTCGATGTGGCCGAGCAACGCGTGCGTGATCGTGCCCGGGATCACCAGCGCCACGATCGCGAGTAGCGAGGTGCCGAGCGCACGCTTGAGCGGCATCCCGAGCCAGCCCGCGAGCAGCGGCACGATCACGAGCCCCCCGCCGATGCCGAGCAGGCCGCTCACGAATCCCGCGAACAGGCCGATGCCGATGAACATCGAAGGCGTTGCCCTGAATGACGGCCCGCGTCGGTCCCGTGGACCCCGCAGGATCGCCACCGACTGGTAGGCGAGGAGGGCCGCCGTGATCACGAGCAGCAGGTGGGTGTCGACGAACTTCGTGAGCAGGGCTCCGAAGACGGACGCGAGCACGCCCGGGCCGATCATCCAGGCGGCCGCTCGCTCGTCGAGCTCGCCGGCACGGCGATAGGTGAGGGCGCCGGTGAGCGCGGTCGGAAGGATCACCGGCAGCGGGGTCGCGAGCGCCACGATGGGTGCGGCGCCGAGCAGCACCTGCAGGCCCGGCGTCATCACGATGCCGCCGCCGACGCCGAAGAGGCCGGAGAGCACCCCCGAGACGAACCCGATCGCGATGCCGATCGCGACCTCGAAGGGGGTCACCGCGCCGCGTCCATCATCGCAGCAGGTCGGCCGCCCGGCCGAGCACCTCGCGCTCTCCTCGGTAGGCAGCACGCTTCAGCGCACGGTCGAGGGGGAACCAGCGGACCTCCTCCATCTCGTCGTCGCGATCGTCGGGGTCGCCTCCGGTGCAGCGCATCAGGAAGAAGTGCACCGTCTTGCGGATGCGGGTACCCCCCCAGACGTAGAAGTAGCGGGTGTCACCGAGCGATGCCTCGATCTCGGCGGTGTAGCCCGTCTCCTCGAGGACCTCGCGCACCGCGGCATCCTCATGGGACTCCCCCGACTCGATCCCACCCTTCGCCAAACCCCACGCGAGGTCTCCCCGGCGGGTCCGGCGCGACGCGAGCACCACCTCGATGTCCTCGCCGTCGCGTCGGTACACGACCCCACCTGCCGAGACCTCACGCTGGACCGGCGACCTGGAGCGTCGCCCGCCGGACCGCTTCCTCTTCGACGACGTGCGCTTGGAGCGTTCGGCGACCGGCTGCGCCGACGACGACGCTGCGGTCGCGGCGGGCTTGCGCCGTCGCCGCCTCTTGGGCGCTGGTTCCCCCTCGGGAGTGGGCTCGTCGGTCACGCGAGAATCCTAGTCGTAGGGCTCATGTGCGCCCGGGTGAGGGCCGATGGAACCACGTGGCCCGCGACCGTCGTGGGCCGAACGGAGGCTGCCGTCGGCGATGGATGTCAACGAGCTGCTGCGCCATACGGTGGAGCGGGGTGCGAGTGACCTGCACCTCAAGGTCGGCAACGTGCCGTTCGTGCGCGTCGACGGCCAACTGATCCCCGGCGAGTTCGATGTGCTCACGGCGACCGACACGGAGGCCGCCGCCGCATCGCTGATGTCCGATCACAAGAAGCGCGAGTTCGCCGAGACGAGCGAGGCCGACCTCGGGTACACGCTGCCGGGGGTCGGGCGCTTCCGGGTGAACGTGTTCCGGCAGCGTGGCGTCGTCGGCCTCGCGATCAGGCGGGTGCGCAGCGAGGTGCCGACGTTCGAGGAGCTGCGGCTGCCTCGCGTCATGTCCAGCCTGGCCGACTCGCCTCGAGGGCTCGTGCTCGTCACCGGCCCGACCGGCACCGGCAAGACCACGACGATCGCGTCGATGATCGGGCACATCAACCGCAGCCGCAGAGCCCACATCGTCACGATCGAAGACCCGATCGAGGTGATGCACGACGACGTGCTCTCGATCGTGCAGCAACGCGAGATCGGCATCGACACCGATTCCTACGCCAACGCGCTACGCCACGTGATCCGCCAGGACCCCGACGTGATCTTTCTCGGCGAGATCCGCGACGGCGACTCGGCGATGTCGGCGATCCAGGCCGCCGAGACCGGACACCTGGTGATCTCCACCCTGCACACGATCGACTGCATGGAGACGATCAACCGCATCCTCGACCTGTTCCCGCCGCACCAGCAGAAGGAAGTGCGCACGTCGTTCGCGGGATCGCTCCGCGGCATCGTGTCGCAGCGACTGGTGGCCAAGGCCGACGGGAAGGGCCGCGTGCCCGCCGTCGAGGTGCTGATCAACACCGGACGGGTCTTCGACCGGATCGTGGATCCGGCCACCACCGACCAGATCGTGGACGTGATCGCCGAGGGCGACTTCTACGGGATGCAAACGTTCGATCAGTCACTCGTGCAGCTCACGAAGGAGGGGCTCGTGACCGAGGACGAGGCACGTCGCGCGGCCTCGAACCCGCACGATTTCGATCTCATGATGCGCGGGGTGCTCGACCGCCTGTCGGTCGCCGACGGAGAAGGCCTGCCCTTCTAGTCCTCTTCCACCGGAAGGGGTGATGGCGCCCGCCCCAGGCCGTGGCATGCTCCGGCGATGGATCGATCGACGGGTTCCGCGATCCCCGGGTTGGGAACGCTTCGCGGCTACCGGCGCGAGTGGCTTCCGAAGGACGTCCTCGCCGGGCTCGTGCTCACGGCGTTGCTGGTGCCGCAGGGCATGGCGTACGCGGAGCTCGCCGGCCTGCCCGCGATCACCGGGCTGTACACGTCGATCCTATGCCTGATCGGCTACGCGCTGTTCGGGCCATCGCGCATCCTCGTGCTGGGGCCGGACTCTTCGCTCGGCCCGATGATCGCCGCCACGATCGCGCCGTTGCTGGTGGCGAACGGCGACCCTGCGCGCGCGGTGGCGCTCGCGTCGATGCTCGCGCTGATCGTGGGCGCCGTGATGATCCTGGCGGGCGTCGCGAAGCTCGGCTTCGTGGCGGACCTGCTCTCGAAGCCGACCCAGATCGGCTACATGAACGGCCTCGCCCTCACGATCCTCGTCGGCCAGTTGCCCAAGCTGTTCGGTTTCTCGGTCGACGCCGACGGCCTGATCGACGAGGCGGTCGGCTTCGTCCAGGGGGTTGCCGACGGTGAGACCGTCGGTGCCGCGCTCGCGATCGGGGTCGTGAGCCTGCTGATCATCATCGTGCTGCAGCGGAGCCTGCCGAAGGTGCCAGCCGTGCTGATCGCCGTCGTGCTCGCGATCGTGGCCGTCGACCTGTTCGATCTGGTCGATCGCGGTGTCTCGGTCGTCGGACCGTTGCCCGGCGACTTCCCGCCGCTCACGATCCCGGACGTCTCGCTCTCCGACGTTCCGCTGCTGATCGGAGGCGCCCTCGGGATCGCGCTCGTTGCCTTGGCGGACACGATCTCGACCGCATCAGCGTTCGCGGCCCGGCAAGGGCAACACGTCCACGGAAACCAGGAGATGATCGGGATCGGCGTCTCCAACGTGGCGGCGGGCTTCTTCCAAGGGTTCCCGGTCAGCACCAGCGGTTCGCGGACGGCGGTGGCCGAGCAGGCGGGGGCGAAGTCGCAGGTAACGGGCGTGGTCGGCGCGCTCGCGATCCTGATGCTGCTGGTGGTGGCTCCCGACCTCTTGCAGAACCTGCCGCAGCCGACCCTGGCCGCGGTCGTGATCGCCGCCTCGCTCTCGCTGGCGGACATCCCGGCGACCGTGCGCCTGTGGAAGCAGCGGCGCACGGAGTTCTCGCTCTCGATCGCCGCATTCCTCGGTGTCGCGCTGCTCGGTGTGCTCCCGGGCATCGTGGTCGCGATCGCGCTCTCCATCTACAACGTGTTCCGCCGGTCCTGGTGGCCGTACCAGACCCGGCTCGGCAAGGTCGACGACATGCCTGGGTACCACGACGTGACGCGGTACCCGCACGGTCGGCAGCTCGCGGGGCTGGTCATGTACCGGTTCGACGCCCCGCTGTTCTTCGCGAACAGCCGCACGTTCCGTGAGGAGATCACGGAGCTCGCCACGAGCACGCCCGACCTGCGGTGGATCGTGGTGGCGGCCGAGCCCGTGACCGATGTCGACACGACGGCCGCCGACATGCTCGAAGACCTGGACGAATGGCTCAACGCCCGGAACATCTCGTTGGTGTTCGCCGAGATGAAGGATCCCGTCCGGGAGAAGGTGGAGCGGTACGAGCTGACGCACACGATCGACCCGCGGCACTTCTTCCCGACGCTCGAAGCTGCGGTCGAGGCGTACCAGGCCGAGTTCGGTGAACGGTGGCGGTCTCGGGAGGAGGTCTCGGATGTCGACGACGCATGACGTGGCAGCCACGCCGACGATGCTCGAGCGTCTGGCGGCCGCGACGGCCGTGGTCGCCCTCGTCCTCGCGATGGTGATCGTGGTGGCGCTCGCGCTCGAGAACCTCGGCGTCATCCTGGTCGCGAGCATCGGTCTCGCGATCGCCGTGGTCGGAGCCTGGTACTCGCTCTCGCACCGGGGAACCGTGCGAGTGGTCGCGCTCGTGCTGGTGGTGGCGGGCCTCGGGCTCGTGGTCGCGGCGATCTTCGGGAACGACGAGTTCAAGCCGTGGCCGTGGGTCGCCGTGGCTGCTGCTGCCGCGCTCTCGGCAGGGGCGGCCGGGTACGCGTTGCGTGCATCGAAGCGTGACGCCAGCGTCGAGGAGGCGCCGGCGGTGCCTACGCCGCGGCATCCGGTCCTGCTGATGAACCCGAAGTCAGGGGGCGGCAAGGCCGAGAAGTTCGAGCTGCAGCGGGAGTGTCGCGAACGTGGCATCGAGCCCATCGTGTTGCGGCACGGTGACGACCTGCTCGCGCTGGCGGAGGCCGCGGTCGCGCGGGGCGCCGACGTGATCGGCATGGCCGGGGGCGACGGATCGCAGGCACTCGTCGGCGCGGTGGCGAGCGCTCACGGCCTCCCGTTCGTGGTGGTCCCCGCCGGCACACGCAATCACTTCGCGCTCGACCTGGGCCTCGACCGCGACGACGTCGTTGGCGCGCTCGACGCCTACTTCGACGGCGCCGAGCGCTCGATCGACCTCGCGGAGGTGAACGGGCGGGTCTTCGTGAACAACGCCTCCCTCGGCCTCTACGCGAAGATCGTGCAGTCGCCCGAGTACCGCGACTCGAAGGTGCAGACGACTGCCGAGATGCTTCCCGATCTCATGGGACCAGACGCGAAGCCGCTCGAACTGCGCTTCACCGGTCCCGACGGGGAGGAGGTGCCGACGGCAGCGGTGATCCAGGTCTCGAACGATCCGTACGAGCTGCGCCACTCCCAAGGCCGCGGGACCCGCGAACGCATCGACCGAGGGGTGCTCGGCGTAGTCGCTGTGAATCTCTCGAGCGCGTCGGACGTGCAACGGTTCCTGTCGCTGCAGGCGATCGGTCAGCTCGATCGGTTCGAGGGGTGGCGTGAATGGACCACGGATCGGTTCGAGGTGCGTTCGGGCCGTCCGATCGAGATCGGCGTCGACGGTGAGGCTCTGGTGATGGATCCTCCGTTGGTGTTCACGACGAAACCGGGGGTCCTGCGTGTGCGCATCCCTCGACACGCGTCGGGATTGTCACCGGCCGCCGCGGCGGTGCGTGTGACGGAGAAGTCGACGATCCGCGAGCTGCTCCGGGTCGCTGCCGGGAAGCCGGTGGCGGCATGAGCGGGCGGTCCGGGGAGTCCTCCGGCGGCGAGCCCTTCGACGACGACGTCGTGCCCGTGCAGCCGCCGTCTGAGCGCCTCGCGGAGCGGCTGGAGGCCGGTCCCTCGGCGCCCGCCCCAGCTCTGGTCCGCGCCCTGCGTGAGCTCGCCGCGGTCGACAAGGCGGTGTACCGGGCGGTCGCGGCGACGCCGACACCGACGCTCGACGGCCCCCTCCGCACGTTCACGAGCGCGGCCGACCATTCGAAGCTCTGGATCGGCGCGGCGGCCGTGCTCTTCGCCGTCGGGGGCCGCAAGGGACGGCGTGCGGCGCTCACCGGCGTGGCCGCGATCGCCTGCACGTCGGCGATCGTGAACCTGCCGATGAAGCTCGCCGGACATCGCCGCCGCCCAGACGCCGACGCGGCGGGCGTGCCGCTCGCACGGCGCGTCGAGATGCCGACCTCGGCATCGTTCCCGTCGGGTCATTCCGCATCGGCGGCCGCCTTCGCCTCGTCGGTCTCCCAGGTGGTGCCGGCCCTCGGCCTGCCCCTCGGTGCGGCGGCCGCGGCGGTCGGCTACTCCCGCGTGCACTCGGGCGTGCACTACCCTGGCGACGTCGTCGCGGGCGCGCTCGTCGGGTCCTCGGTGGGCGGCCTCGTCGCCTGGGCCGGTCGCGTGCTCGCCGCGCGTCGGCGATACTGAGCCCCCGCCGGTCGTCTGCGGGAGAGGGAGGAGCCGATATGTCCGTGCACCGGTCCGGCCGCGTGGGTCCGCGGGTGGCCCTGGTGTCGGTGTGATCGTGGGCTCGCCGCCGCGACCGTCGGCGCGGTGATCTCTTCCGTCCGTTCGCGTCGCTGTCGGTCCGTCAACCTACTGGGTGTCCCGTCTAGTCCAATACGGACTAGTGCGTGAGATCCGGCCGGGCCGGCGCGCGTTCCCCGGCCGCGACCTGCGCCCGGACCTCCATCGGATGTCGACGATACCCGTAAGGGATCGCGAGCAGGAAGTACACGGGGATGAACAGCGGTCCCCACGCGCAGAACTGGCGGATGTGCCAGCGCTCGTGCGCGAGGAGTCGCCCGGTCACCGGCCGCGACGACAGGATCACGAAGCCCACGGTCATCGCGGTTCGGTTCAGCCGCGGCATCAGCCAGGTGAGTCCCCGCGGCGTTCGGTCGAAGATCAGCGCTCCGTCGCGAACCGTCGGCAGCTGGAACGTGAGCAGCCCGAGCACGAGGCCGATCAGCGTGTTCGGCGAGGTCCAGATGAATCCGAGCCAGGTGGGCATCGCCCGGTCACGGTAGCGCGGGGACGTGGCGCACGCGGGAGTCCTCGGCGGGCGGGCGACGGTGGGTGTCGGCGGTTCCGCGCCGGCATTCGTCAAGGACCTCCGTAGTTCCGCCAGCGAGAAGACGGAGGTCCCTGCCGAGCCGGCGCGCAAGCAGGAGCCAACCCGGCCGGCTCGACCCCCGGGGTAAGCTCGGGCCGACATGGCCGACCAGACCGCTTCCGGCGCCGTGCTCGACGTTCCCGCCATCGCCAAGGAGCTCGGCGTGCGGTTCGCCGATGCGGGGCACGAGCTCTTCCTCGTGGGCGGCAGCGTGCGCGACCTGGTCCTCGGCCGGCCTTCGCCCGACCTCGACTTCACCACCAGCGCGCACCCCGACGAGACGACCCGCATCCTGCGGGGCTGGGCGGAGCGCCGCTACCTGGTCGGCGTGAAGTTCGGCACGGTCGGCGTCCTCAAGGACGGCGAGCGGCTCGAGATCACGACGTTCCGCCAGGAGGTCTACGCGCCCGAGCACCGCAAGCCGACGGTGACGTTCGGCGACGACGTCGAGACCGACCTGTCCCGTCGAGACTTCACGATCAACGCGATGGCGGTGCGACTCCCCGACGGCGACCTCGTCGATCCGCACGGTGGCGTGCGCCACCTCGCGGCCAAGTTCCTCGACACGCCGCTCGAGCCGCAGCTGTCGTTCGGTGACGACCCCCTCCGCATGCTCCGCGCGGCCCGGTTCGTCTCCCAGCTCGACGTGGAGCCTGCCCCTCGTCTCCTGGCGGCGATCGTCGAGATGCGGGATCGCATGGAGATCGTCTCGGCCGAGCGCATCGGTGAGGAGCTCTCGAAGCTGCTGATGGGAGCGCATCCCTCGAAGGGCCTGGCTCTGCTCGTCTCCACGAAGCTCGCCGACACGTTCCTGCCCGAGCTCGCCGCGCTCGAGCTCGAGCAGGACCCAGTGCATCAGCACAAGGACGTGCTGCGCCACACGTACGCCGTCGTCGAGAACTGCGAAGCCGACGAGGTGCTGCGGCTCGCGGCCCTGCTGCATGACATCGGCAAGCCTGCCACCCGGCAGATCACCGCCGAGGGCGTGCAGTTCCACCACCACGAGGTGGTCGGCGCCCGCATGGCCGACAAGCGCCTTCGCGAGTTGCGCTATCCGAACCACGTCGCCGACGACGTGAGGAAGCTCGTCGAGATGCACCTACGCTTCCATGGGTACGGGGAGGGGTGGAGCGACGCCGCCGTACGGCGCTACGTGCGCGACGCCGGTTCGCTGCTCGACAAGTTGAACCAGCTGACCCGCGCCGACGTGACGACGCGCAACGAGCGGCGCGCCGCGAAGTTCCAGACACTGCAGGACGACCTCGAGGAACGCATCGCTCGCCTCGCCGAGCAGGAGAACCTCGACGCGCTGCGCCCGCCGCTCGACGGGAAGCAGGTGATGGATCGCCTCGGCCTCGAGCCGGGTCCCGTCGTGGGCCAGGCGCTCGACTTCCTGATGGAGCTGCGTCTCGAGCGGGGCCCGATCCCCGAGGACGAGGCTGAGGCGTTCCTCGACGATTGGGCGCGGCAGCGCGGGTTGCGCTGACGTCCCACGTGGTCACTCGTGGCCGTGGGCCTCGTCGCCGCGTCCCACCACGAACCAGATCGCCTCGACGGGCACGTCGCCCGAGTTGAACAGACGATGCGGGGTGGTCGAGTCGAAGGCGATCGAGTCCCCCGGATGCAGCCGGTGCTCGGAGAACCCGATCTGCACGCTCAACGTGCCGTTGATCACGTATCCGTACTCCCGGCCGTTGTGGCGGATCAGGGACCGGTCGGGGGTGGACGCGCCGCCCACCTCGTAGATCGCGATCAGGAAGTCGACGCCCTCTTGCTCGGCCGCGAGTTCCTCCCAGCGCACGCCGGAGTCGAGATCGATCGCCGGCCGTTCCCCGGGGTGTACGACCGGAGAGCGGTGAGCGGGATCGATCTCGCCGGAGCCGTCGGGTTCCCGGAAGTCTCCACCCCTGATCACCCGGTCGAGCGAGACGCCGAGCTCCGTGACGATCGAGTACAGCGTGCCGACCGACGGCCGGGACTGCCCGCTCTCCAGTTGCGAGATCAGGCTCGCGGAGAGACCGACCCGGCGCGCCAGCTCACGCTGGCTGAGGCCCGCCCGAACGCGTTCCTCCCGCAGGCGGTGGCCGATCGCGTCGAGCGCCTCGGGTTCGCTGTGGGCGGCGGTCTCGCGCATCACATCAGCATCCAACCGCCGTCGACGTAGAGGTTCACCCCGTTCACCGCCCGATTCTCGAGCAGGAACACGGTGGCGTCGACCACCTCGGCCATCGTCGAGAGGCGCCCCGTGGGGGTGCGGGCCACGACCGCGTCCAACGGCTTGCCCTGCCAGAACGGGCTGTCCCCGACGATGCCGGGATGGATCGCGTTGAACCGGATCGGCGCGAGCTCGATCGCGAGCGTGCGGATCAGGCTGCTGATGCCGCCGTTGACGGTCGTCACGGTGGTCGAGCCGGGGTAGGGACGATCCTTCGCCCGGCCTCCGAACAGCACCACCGCAGAGTCGTCGGCGAGCCGATCGAGCAGCACGTGGACCGTGGCGGTATAGCCGACGAGCTTCATCGTCGTGAGGTCGATCGCCTGCGCGATGTTGTACTCGCGCACCGGGTTGTTGTCGCGGGCGATCGCCGCCAGCACGAGCCTGGAGACCGGGCCCACGTCGGCCAGCGCCGCGTCGACCGATTCGGGCTTGCTGAGATCGAAGCCCAGTCCGGTGACGTGCTCGCCGATCTCGGCGGCGAGCGCGCTCGCTCGGTCGGTGTCGCGCCCGGTGACGATGACCCGTTCGCCTCGTTCGGCGTAGTGGGCAGCGATCTCGCGGCCGAGGCCGGCCGTGCCACCCACCACCAACACCAACCCGTCGGGCATCTCGATCGGCCTCCTTGGTCGACGGCAGGCCGACACTACTAGATACCACCGAACTGTGCAGCCGGGTTGAACGACACGCCGACTGCCTAGCGCGGACCCCGCGATGTGTGTAGTGTCGCTGAACGGTGGGGGCGAACGTCGGAACAGTCGCAGTGATCGGCACCGGGCGCATGGGCGCCGCGATGGCCACGACACTCAGCCGTGCCGGCTTCGACATGCGTGTGTGGAACCGTGATCGCTCGAAGGCCGGGCCTGTGGCTGACGCCATCGGCGCGACGGTCGCATCGTCGCCGGCCGAGGCGGCGAAGGCCGAGGTGGTCGTCACGAGCCTCGCAGACGACGCCGCCCTCGAGCGGGTCTTCCTCGGACCCGACGGCGTCGTCGAGGGCATCGGCGCAGGATCCGTCGCCGTCGACACGAGCACGGTCGATCCACGGACGATCGAGCAGGTAGGGGCAGCCGTCGACGCCACCGGCGCCGGGTTCCTCGACGGTCCCGTCTCCGGGAGCGTGAGCACGGTCGAGGCCGGCGCGCTCACGATCATGGTCGGAGGCGAGCCGGAGCTGCTCGATCGGGTCCGTCCGGTGCTCGACGCGCTCGCCTCCAGGGTGATCCACGTGGGCGGTCGGGGTGCGGGCGCCGCCACGAAGCTCGCGGTGAACGACCTGGTGCATGGCCTGAACGTGGCGCTCTCCGAGGCGCTCGTACTCGCCGAACGCGCCGGCGTCGACCGCGAGATCGCCTACGAGGTCTTTGCGAGCGGCGCGGCTGCCGCTCCGTTCGTGCAGTACAAGCGGGAGGCCTACGAGCATCCCGATACCGCCCCCGTCGCGTTCAGCCTCGATCTCGTCGCGAAGGATCTGGAGCTGATCACCGGGCTCGGCGAGCGCGTGGGTGCGCCGATGCGACAGGCGCTGACCTCGCTCGAGGTCGTGCGGAGCGCGATCGCCGCCGGTTACGGCGAACGCGACCTGAGCCAGATCGCTGTCTTCCTGCGAGAGGGCGAGGGCTGATGTCGGCACATATCGTGAGGACGACGGATGAGCTCGTGTACGCCACCCCTGCGGGGTTCGAAGGACGGAGCGAGGGCTATTCCGGTGATTCGATCGTCGACGAGCCGAGCGGCGGCGTGCAGATGGGGTTCCGCGTCGCGCGGCTCGAGGCGGGTGGCAACGTCGCGGCGCACGTCCACTCGTTCGAGGAGTCGATCTACGTGATCGAGGGCTCGCTCACGATCGACACGCGGGAGGGGAGCGTCGAGCTCGTGCCCGGGGACTACGGGCTGCTCCCCCTCGGCGTCACGCACGCGTTCCGTAACACGTCCGACGCGGTTGCGAGCTTCGCGGAGATGAAGGCCCCGCTGCCGCGGGAGCGGTTCCGCTTCGACACGCGCTTCCCGTCGGGGCAACTCGCGGCCGGACCGGCGCGCAGGATCGACGTGCGTGATCCGCGCACCCGCTCGTACGGACACATCGACGCCGAGTCGATGGACCCGGCGATGCAGACGCAGGATCGGCTCGCCGTCAGCGCGAGCATGCGGACCGCCTTGCTCGTGTACAGCGGCATCACCGTGAAGATGATGGTCGACTCCGACCTCGGCGCTGACCTCTCGACGATGTTCATGGTGCAGTACGAGCCCGACGGTTTCGCGGGTCCCCACGACCATCCGCTCGAGGAGGCGTACTTGATCCTCGACGGCGAGGTCGACGGTGTCTTCGATGGCGAGACCTACCACCTCGCTCCCGGTGATGTCGCGTGGGCCGGGGTCGGGTGCGTGCACGAGTTCCGCAACGCCGGCGATGGCCGCGTCCGCTGGCTCGAGACCCAGGCCCCGCAGCCCCCGGGCCGCCACTCATACCGATTCGCTCGTGACTGGTCCTACCTCGACCAGGCGTTCGCCGACGAGGCTTCCGCTCGCACACCATGAGGAGGAGCACGCGATGGACGAGTTCCCCGTAGCGACCAGCCCGGCACCGGGGGTCATGGGAGTCGACTGGGAGATGCGGGTCGACTTCGAACGCCTTCGCCGGTACCGCCTCGACCGCGTGCACCGGATGTTGGAGGAGTTCGATCTCGGCGCGGTCCTGCTGTTCGAGACGTCCAACATCCGGTACGCGACCGCGACCCAGATCGGCTACTGGGCGTTCAACAAGGGGGAACGGTGGGCGCTCGTCACGCGCGAGGGCCGGCCCAAGATCTGGGACTTCGGCTCCGCCGCGAAGGCTCACCGCCTGCAGCTCCCGCACATGTACGACACGGAGAATTCCGTGGGGGGAAACACCGGGCTGCAGGGCGCGATCGGTCCCGAGACGGGCCTGCATGCGCGCGCGGTGCGCGAGATCAAGGCGGCCCTCGAGGAGGCCGGCGTCGCGAACGACAAGCTCGGCGTCGACCTCGCCGAGACCGCCGTGCTCCTCGCGCTGCAGGAGGGCGGGCTGCGGGTCGTCGACGGCCAACAGGCGATGATGCGCGCCCGTGAGATCAAGAGCCCCGACGAGATCGTGCTGCTGACGCAGGCGTGCGCGATGGTCGACGGCGTCTACCAGGACATCTTCGAGATGCTGAAGCCTGGCGTGCGGGAGTCCGACGTCGTTGGACTCGTCCACGCTCGCCTGTTCGAGATGGGCTCGGAGTTCGTCGAGGCGGTCAACTCGATCGCGGGGGAACGCTGCAGCCCGCATCCGCACGTGTTCAGTGACCGCATCATCCGGCCGGGCGACCAGGCGTACTTCGACATCATCCATGTCTTCAACGGGTACCGGACCTGCTACTACCGCACGTTCGTCGTCGGCCGCGCGACGCAGGCCCAGCGCGACGCCTTCAAGCGCTCGCGCGAGTGGATGGACTCCGCGGTCGACCTCGTGCGACCCGGCACCACGACCGATCAGATCGCGAAGGTCTGGCCGCGCGCCGAGGAGTTCGGCTTCACGGACGAGATGGACGCCTTCGGCCTGCAGTTCGGCCACGGCGTGGGCGTCGGCCTGCATGAACGCCCGATCATCAGCCGGCTGAACTCGCTCGAGACGCCGGTGGAGATCCAGGAGGGCATGCTCTTCGCCCTCGAAACGTACGCCCCTGCCGCCGACGGACGGTCCGCCGCGCGTATAGAGGAAGAGGTCGTCGTGACCGCCGACGGGTGCAAGGTCATCACCCTGTTCCCCTGCGAGGAGCTGATGGTCGCCAATGAGTACTGAGACCCACATCGATGACCGGTACGACTACGCCCTGCGGGAGCCTCGCCTCCCCGCGCCGATCGACCACTCGCTCGCCGAGGCGCCGATCGATCTCGACGTACGTATCGGCATGTACCGCACGCTGCACGAGCTGCGCGGGTTCGGCAAGCGGGCCCACGACCTGTTCCTGCAGAACCTCGTGAAGGGCACGACCCACCTCTCGCTGGGTCAGGAGGCGGTCGCCACCGGCTTCGGCGCGGCGCTACAGCCCGACGACTACACGTTCGCTTCGTATCGGGGCCATGCGCACTCGCTCGCGCGCGGCATGGATCCGGGCGCTGCGATGGCCGAGCTGCTCGGCCGGGAGAACGGCATCCTCGGCGGCAAGGGCGGCTCGATGCATCTCACCGACGCATCGAAAGGCATGATGGGCTCCTACGCGATCATCGGAGCGCACCTGTGCACCGCGAACGGCGCCGCCTGGTCGGCACTGATGCGCGGCACCGACCAGGTGGCGGTGGCGTTCTTCGGCGACGGCACCACGAACATCGGCGCGTTCCACGAGGCCCTCAACATGGCCAAGGTCTGGAGCCTGCCGACGGTCTTCGTCTGCGAGAACAACCTCTATATGGAGTACACGCCGATCGACGTCGTCACCGCGGTCGAACATCCCGCGGCGGGCCGGGCCGCGGCCTACGGCCTCGAGGAGATCATGATCGACGGCAACGATCCCGACGCCGTGCACCTCGCCGCCCGCGACGCGGTCGAACGGGCTCGTTCGGGCGGTGGCCCCTCGCTGATCGAGGCGATCACGTACCGGTCGGGCGGCCATTCGCGGGCCGATCCGGGGAAGTACCGCCCGCCGGAAGAGGTCGGCGCCTGGGCCGAGCGCGATCCGATCCCGCTCTACCACGCACGCCTGCTCTCGCTCGGCGTGGAGGAGGAGCGACTCGAATCGATCCAGGAAGAGGTGGCCCAGGCGATCGACGTCGCCACCGAGTTCGCGAAGGCCGGCGCCGAGCCCGACGAGGGGTCGCTCTTGACCGAGGTCTACGCCGACGGAGGGTCGCGATGGCGGAACTGACGTACCGCGAGGCCGTCGCTTACGGCATCGCCCAGGAGATGCGGCGCGACTCGAGCCTCGTGATACTGGGCGAGGACATCGCGGCCGCCGGCGGGGTCTTCAAGACCACGGTCGGGCTGCTCGACGAGTTCGGTCCCGACCGGGTCCGCGACACGCCGATCTCGGAGCAGGCGATCCTGGGCGCGGCGATGGGGGCGGCGATGACCGGCGTACCCGTGATCGCCGAGATCATGTTCAGCGACTTCCTGGCGGTCTGCTGGGATATCGTCGCGAACGAGATCGCGAAGAGCCGGTACATGACGAACGGCCAGGTGAGCTTCCCGCTCGTGATCCGGACAGCGAACGGCGGCGGCGTCCGCTTCGGCGCGCAGCACTCCCAGAGTGTGGAGAACTGGGCGATGATGATCCCGGGCCTCAAGGTCGTCGCGCCGTCGACCCCCGAGGACGTCGTCGGGCTCATGGCAGCCTCGATCAGGGATCCCGATCCGGTCGTTTTCTTCGAGCACAAGGCCCTCATGGGCACGAAGGCCGAGATCCCAGACGGCGAGATCGTCGCGGAGCTCGGCACGGCGAAGGTCCTGCGCGAGGGCACCGACGTCACGATCGCGGCGCTCGCGTCGATGGTCCCGCGCACGCTCGACGCCGCCGAACGGCTGCAGCAGGACGGCATCTCGGCAGACGTGATCGACGTGCGCACGCTCGTGCCGCTCGACACGCGCACCCTGCTCTCGTCGGTCGAGAAGACCGGCCGGTTCTTCACCGTCGAGGAGAACCCCCGGCTGTGCGGTTGGGGTGCCGAGCTCGTATCGATCGTCGCTGAGGAAGGCTTCTGGAACCTCGATGGCCCGAGTATCCGCATCACGACGCCACACATCCCGCTGCCTGCGGCGGCCTCGCTCGAGGATCTCGCGTTGCCGTCGGTCGACCGGATCTACGAGACGGTCTGCAAGTCCGTCGAGAGCGGAGGCGGTGCGTGAGCGGAAGGCTCCACCTCCGCGGTGGCTGTGTCCTCACGCTGGGTGCCAAGTCGTCCAACCTCGTCGAGGGTGACGTCGTGGTCGATGACGGCATCGTGACCGACGTCGGCCGCGGGCTGCACGCCCGCGATGCCGAGGTGGTCGATACGACCGACGCGATCGTGATGCCGGGATTCGTCGATGCCCATCGACACTCGTGGACATCGCTCTTCCGCAACCTCGGCGAGCGTGGCGGGAACACGCGGAAGCTCACGGCCGACGTGCGCCACCATTACTCGCCCGACGACGTCTACGCCGCCGCGCTCGTCGGCCTGTTGGGCGCGGCGGAAGCGGGCATCACGACGGTCGTGGACTGGTGCGACCTCCCGCTCGACGATGCGTCGGGCGACGCGCTGCTGCGCGCCCATGCGGACTCCGGGATGCGCACGGTGGTCGTGCCCGCCTCGCTCGAGCCCCCGACCCGTGAGCTCTTCACCCGTCTGCTCGAGGGGGCGGGACCCACGACCACGGTCGCCTTCGGCTCCGGGCAGATCGACCTCGATCGCATCAAGAGCGAGTGGTCGCTCGCCCGCGAGCTGGGCCTGCGCATCCATGCGCACGTTGGGGCCGACGCGCCGGGCTGTGGGTGGGTCGCCGCGCTCGCCGAGCGAGGACTCCTCCGCGATGACGTCACGCTCGTGCACCATACGGCGCTCGACGAGACCGACATCGCCGCGATCGCGGCGTCGGGAGCGTCGGTCGTGGTCACGCCGTCGAGCGAGATGGCCACCGGGCACGGCGCGCCGCCGATCCAGGAGCTCATGGACCGTGACCTCCGGCCCGGGCTGGGGATCGATCTCGAGCGCGTGGCCCCGGGCGACATGTTCGCCCAGATGCGCGAGACGATCTCGCTGCAGCACGCGACGGTCTTCGACCGCAAGCTCATGGGCAAGGGATCGCTTCCGCGCCTGATGAGCACGCGCGACGTGATCCGCTCTGCGACCCTCGAAGGCGCGCGCGCGACCGGCCTGGCCGGTGTGACGGGCTCCCTCGAGCCCGGTATGCAGGCCGACCTGATCGTGCTTCGGACCGACCGCCCGAACATCTGGCCGATCAACGACCCGATCGGCGCGGTCGTGTGGGGCATGGACACGTCGAACATCGACCGCGTGCTCGTCGGCGGACGGACGGTCCTGCGCGGCGGCGACCTCGAGGCCGACGTCGCGGCTGCGGGCACGATCGCGACCGAGGCGCGCGAGCGCGTCGCGGTGGCCGCGGGCATGGCTCTGAACACGGGGGTCGAACGATGAGCACCACCGCCGTGACCCGCCGAGCCCCTTCCTCGGCCGTTACGTCGTTCGTCGTCGCGTCGCGATACATGCCCGTGTACATCGCGATCCTGCTGCTGATCGTCGTCGCGGCGATCTGGGCGCCAGCGACCCTGCGCGCGCCGTCGTTGCGAGCGATCGCGCCGTTCGGCACGTTCCTCGCGATCGCCGCGCTCGGCCAGATGCTCGTGATCATGACGGGCGGCATCGACCTCAGTGTGCCGGGCACCGTCACCCTTGCGGCGGTACTCGTGGTCGGGGTCGGCGACGCGTCCGACGAGCGCATCTGGACGGCGATCGGCGCCGCTCTGCTCGCCGCAGCTCTCGTCGGTCTCGTGAACGGCATCCTGATCGGAGGCCTGGGGCTCAACGCGCTGATCGTCACGCTCGCCGTGGGCCAGATCGTGAGCGGCCTCGCCTTCCGCTACTACACGGGTGTCGCGATCCAGACGCCGGTGCCTTCGGGACTCTCGGAGTGGACGTCGACGCGGTTCCTCGGCGTGACGCGGACGTTCTGGGTCGGCGTTGTGCTCACCGCGGCACTGATCGTGATCTTCCGGTTCACCACGCCGGGTCGGCGGTTCCAGGTCGTCGGCGCGAACCCCGTGGCGAGTTGGATCGCCGGCTTGCGCGTGAACCTCAACCAGGTGGCCGCGTACGTGATCGCGGCGATGTTCTACGCGGCAGCCGCGATCTTGCTCGCCGCGTTCCTCAAGACGCCCAGCACCAGTCTCGGTGTGCCGTACCTGCTCGGACCGATCGCGGCGGTCGTGATCGGCGGCGCATCACTGACCGGAGGATTGGCGAGCCCGCTCTCGACATGGGCGGGCGCGTTCTTCCTCGCGGGCCTCAACCAGATGATGCGCGTGATGGGGCTGTCCACCGCCCTGCAGTTCGTCGTCTTCGGGCTCGTGATCGTCGGCGGCATGCTGGTGTCGGGCGACCGGATCATCCGCGGGGTCGAGCAGGTACTCCGTGAGCGGAGACATCCGGATGTGCCGGCGGCGCTGAGCGCCGGCACGACGGGCGAGAGAACGGATGAAGGGGGTAGCGAATGAGGGAGGGGGGACCGCTCCAACGGGCGGCACCCGAGCCGAGCTCGGGTCAAGGAGACAGCGGCCAAGGAGGGAGGGGGAGGAGGCGTATGCAACGGTTCAGGTTCGTCGGTGTCGTCCTCGCGTTCACGCTGCTGGTCGCGGCGTGCAGCGACGACGGCGGCGACGCGCAAGGCAGCACCGACACCGCTACGGCCAGCGCGGCCGGGAGCGAGCTGTCGGAGTACGGGGAGAGCGTCGACGCCGATCCGGCGCTGGTGGAGAAGGCGCTGGGACCCGTCGAGGACGTGCCCGACGTCGTCCTCGCGTCGATCGCCCGTGCCGATCAGGATCTCGACCAGGCCACGATCGACACGGCGCTCGAGTGCTGGAACAACGTCGAGTGCGACACGGGCAGCGGCGGCGAGATGATCATGGGCGTCGCCGACGGCGGCCGTGGGAACGTGTGGCGTCAGGTCACGCACATGGAGGCGATCCTCCAGGCGCTCACGTACCCGGAGATCGGCACGATCGTCTCCCGTGACGCCCAGTGGGACGAGGACCCCGCGGTCGCTGAGGCGGACATCCGCTTCCTGATCCAGCGTGGGGTGGACTTCATCATCGGGTACCCCGACCAGGGCACGAACATCGCCGGCGCGATCCTCGAGGCCGAGGCCGCCGGTATCCCCTACATCCCGTATTCCGCGGGGTGGGTCGGACTCCCGGGTGACGAAGGTGCCCTGGTGCCCGGCGAGGACTACACAGCGATCGTGGGCGAGGACCTGTGCGCCCTTGGCGAGAGCTTCGCCGACGTCCTCAACACCGAGGTCGGCAACGGCAAGATCGGGATCATGGGCGGCACGCCCGGCAACGCGCTCTCGGCGGGCTGGCAGAGGTGCATGCAGCCCGCGTTGGACAGCGGGGTCAAGCCCGTCGGTCCTCCCGCGGACACTTACTGGGTGAACGACTTCGCCCTGCAGTCCGTACTCGGGTGGTTGTCGAAGGACCCCGACATCAAGGGGTATGCCTACGAGTACGCCGACGGCATGTACACCGCGCTCGACGCGTACGAGGAGCTCGACGTCCCCGTGAAGGACATCACGGTCGTGGTCCGTACCGACGAGCAGACGCTGTTCTGCGACTGGGTGGAACGCAACGAGCCGAGCTACAAGATCTTCTTCTCGGCCGGCGGCAACTTCCAGTCGCGGGTCGCCGTGACCGCGGCGATGCTGAAGCTCCAAGGCGCGGAGATCCCCGCCGAGATCGTGGTGCCGCACGTGATGCGTGAGGTCACCGCGGACAATTGCGATCCCGACCGGGTGACGCCCACGGTGTCGGGCACCAGCCTGGTGCCCGACGAGGTGCTCGCCCAGATGTACCCGGAGGGATGAACCACCGCCCTCTCGACGAACGGTCGACGGCCCCGGAGCTCGTGCTCGAGCTCCGGGGCGTCTCCCGTCAGTTCGGCGCCGTTCGGGCGCTGAGCGGTGTCAGCGTCGACTGCCGCGCCGGCGAGGTGCATGCGATCGTCGGCGAGAACGGTTCGGGCAAATCCACCCTCCTCGGGATCGCGAGCGGCGCCGTCGATCCCGACCGCGGCACGGTCACGATCGGCGGGAAGCGGCTGCGCCGGGACTCGCCCGCACAGGCGCGGGCGCTGGGGCTCGCGATGGCCTACCAGGACACCTCGCTGATCCTCGCGCAACCCGTCAAGAACAACCTCTACCTCTCCGCGCCGCCAGAGCAGCGCCCGCGCTTCTGGCGGCGCAAGAAGTGGGCTCGCTCGGTCCTCGCGGGCTTCGATCTCGACATCGAGCTGTTCCCCGATGCTCCGGCCGGCATGCTCACCCTGGCCGACCGTCAGCTCTTCGAGGTCGCGAAGGCACTCGTGACCGACCCGAAGGTGCTGCTCCTCGACGAGCCGACCACGGCGCTCGGCCCGCACGAGGTCGAGGCGCTGCATCGGACCCTCGCCGCCTGCCGCGAGCGGGGCGTGGGCGTCGTCTACGTGAGCCACCGCCTGCCCGAGGTCCTCGAGATCGCCGACCGCATCACGGTCCTGCGTGACGGCACGAACCAGGGGACCTTCGACGCCTCGACGACGAGCGAGCACGAGCTGGTCGATCTGATCGTCGGTCGCGCCTTCGAGGCCGCCTTCCCGCCGTCTGCGCCCGAGAGCGCCGTACGCAACGACGTATTGGTGGTCGACGGGCTGCAGGGTCAATCGTTCGGTCCCGTGAGCTTCACCCTCGAGAGCGGGGAGGTGGTCGGCGTCGCGGGCGCCGAAGGGAATGGGCAACCGCAGCTCTTCGACTGCCTCGCCGGACGCCAGCCGCCGCGCGCGGGCAGGGTCGTCTGCCACGACGACGAGCTGATGCTGATCTCGACGCACGAAGCCGTGCGCGCGGGCATCATGATGCTTCCCGGCGATCGCAAGCACGAAGCCTTGATGCCGGTACTCGGCGTGCGAGTGAACGCCACGCTCCAGTCGCTGAAGCGGTTCGGCGTGTTCGGGTTCCTGCGCCGCCGCAAGGAGCGAGCGACCGTGCAGGAGCTCGTCGACCGACTCGAGATCCGCACGCCCTCGCTGGAGCAGCCGGTCGGGTTCCTCTCCGGCGGCAACCAGCAGAAGGTCGCCGTCTCCCGAACGTTCCTCCGTGAGCCTGCCGTGATCCTCGCGTACGAGCCGACCCAGGGGGTGGATGTCGGCTCCCGCTTCGACATCTACGCGGCGCTGCGCTCGCGCAGCAACGCCGGCACCGCGATCCTCGTGAAGTCGAGCGACCCGATCGAGCTGAGCGGCCTCTGCGACCGGGTGCTCGTGATGTCGCGCGGCACGATCGTCGAGGAGATCCCGGGCGACGAGCTCGACGAGCTGCGCATCGTCGAGGCGATCGTCCGCGGCCCGGGCATGTCGCGCGCGGGACGGTCCCCGCTCGGCGTCGCGATGCCGAAGTCGTCCTCCGGTGACGGTGGCGGACACGCAGGCGGTGGCGCCGGGTGAGCACGCAGGCGGGCACGAGACCACCCGGTGGTCCGAGCTCCGGCGCCACGACCGTCGACACAGCGAGGATCGCGGTCCGCAAGGTGCTTCGCGACGCCCGAGACAAGAACAAGTGGCGCAAGATCGTCCGCTTCCGGCTCTGGATGCCGGTGGTGCTCCAGCTCCTTCTGATCGCCGCGGTCGCCGGGTACACGACCTCCCGGTTCGAGGGCTTCATCAATACCTCGAACGTCACGAACATCCTGATCCTCGCCGCGCCGCTCGCGATGGTCGCGATGGGACAGACGCACGCACTGCTCGTCGGATACCTCGACCTGTCGGTGGGAGCGATGGTCACGATCGGCGTCGTGGTCGCCTCGTTCCTGATCGGGCCCGACACGACCACGTCCCAGATCCTGCTCGGGGCCGGGGCGGTGTTCCTCTGCGCTCTCGCCGTGGGGGCGGTGAACGCCGTCCTCGTCGTCGGTCTGAAGATCCCATCGATCATCGCCACGCTCGCCACGCTCAGCATCCTCAACGGCATCTCGCTCACGTTGCGCGAGACGCCCGGGGGCATCATCAACCGCGACTTCACGGAGTGGCTGCGCACCGGCCTCGGCCCGATGCCGATCATCTTCGTCGTCTGCATCGTCGTGGCAGCGGTGCTCGACTACTGGCTCCACGCGACGGGTCAGGGCCTGCAGCTGCGAGCGACGGGTTTCGACGATGTCTCCGCCAAGCGCAACGGGGTCCGCACGAAGTGGGTCCGCGTGCGTGCGCTCCTGCTGTCGGCGATCTTCGCCACCGTCGCGGCGTTCTTCGTGATGACGCGGTCCGGCATCGGGAACGCGGCGATCGGCGACAGCTACGCCCTGAACAGCATCACCGCCGCGGTGCTGGGCGGCGCGGCGCTCTCGGGTGGGCGGGCGACGTTCCTCGGCGCACTCGTCGCGTCGGTGCTCCTCGCGCTCATCATCAGCGCCCTGCCGTTCCTCGGACTGAGTGCTGAACACGGCCTGATCATCATCGGCGTCCTCGTGCTGCTGGGCATCGTGCTCTTCCAGCTCGGCGACCTGAAGGAGCTCGTGAAGCGGAACTACAAACGCGCGCGCCGTCTCGCGATCGGGAGCCGGCCTCCGAAGCAGGCGGAGATCCCCGACCTGTATCCCTCAGGCGTGGACTTCCGCGTCACGCCGACCGGGACGAAGGTCATCGCGGGTGGCACCGTGCTGAGCCTCGATCCTCACGTGGGCGAGTTCGCGACCGCCGACGTGCTGATCGAGGGAGACCGCATCGTCGAGGTTCGCCCCGGCATCGGTCCGATCGCCGACGCCGAGGTGATCGACGCGACCGGCATGATCGTGATGCCCGGGTTCGTGGATACGCATCGGCACATCTGGGAGGGCCTGCTGCGCAACATCGGGACCGACGTCCCGCTCGAGGGGCGATCCAGCTACATCTCCTACGTGTTGCACAAGCTCGCGCCCGCGTACCGTCCCGAGGACTCGTACGTTGGCGACCTGCTCTCGGCGATGGGCGCGATCGATGCCGGCGTCACGACCCTTCTGGACTGGTCGCACATCCAAGGGTCGCCGGCGCACACCGACGCCGTGGTCCAGGCGCTCAAGGACTCGGGGCTGCGCGCGGTGTTCGCCTACGGGTTCCCCTGGTGGGGGAAGTGGGAGGAGCGGCAGCCGAGCTGGTTCGTGCGTGCGGCGAACGAGCACTTCGCGACGAAGGATCAGCTGCTCTCGCTCGCCCTCGCGGCCCCCGGCCCGGAGTTCACCGACTTCGAGGTCACCCGTGACCACTGGAAGCTCGCCCGGGAGACCGGGGCCCGCATCACGACGCACGTCGGCGTGGGTTCCTACGGGCGCGACGGGAAGGTCCAGGAGTTCGGGGAAGCGGGCCTGCTCGGACCAGACACCACCTACATCCACTGCACGACCCTGAACGACACCGAGCTCCAGATGATCGTCGACAGCGGCGGCACCGTCTCCCTCGCCTCCCCGGTGGAGATGATGATGGGCCATGGCATGCCGCCGATCCAGAAGTTCCTCGACCGGGGTCTGCGCCCGAGCCTGAGCGTCGACGTCGAGACCAACGTGCCGGGCGACATGTTCAACCAGATGCGCTCGGTGCTCGCGCTGCAGCGTGCGATCGCGACGGCTGAGGGCAGCACCGCGCTCACGACCAGGGAGGTGCTGGCCTGCGCCACGATCGAGGGAGCCAAGGCGAACGGGCTCGAGTCGATCACGGGCAGTTTGACCCCGGGGAAGTTCGCCGACGTGATCATGCTGCGCACCGACCGGATCAACGTGACCCCGCTCAACGACCCCGCCACGGCGGTCGTGGCCGGCATGGACACGGGCAACGTCGACACGGTGCTGATCGCCGGCCGGGTGATGAAGCGCCACGGCGAGTTGCTCCACGTCGACTGGCCTTCGCTGAAACGCCTATCTGCAGAATCGAGGGATCACGTGATCGCGAAGTCCGGCTTCAGATCCCCGAGCATCTGAGCTCGTCGTGCCGCTACGGCGTCGGTGGCACCCGATCGTCGTCGGGCCCGTGGTCGGCGGCCAGCCCCTTGCCGCCGTGCTCGGCGACGTCGAGCACGACGGACACGACTAGCACGACGAACGTCGTTCCGACCATCAAGGCGGGCGGCCAGCCCCGGCCGACCGCCGTCAGTACGAGCAGGGCGAGGATGGCGATCGCCCGCTGAGCCATGCCTCGGTCGCGGGCGCCGTGCTCGGCGAGGTGCACGGCACCGAGCGACACGAGGAATGCCGCCACTCCGCCGCAGAGCATCAGGCGCGTCGCGAGGGCGAGGCCGTGATCGCCCGCCGCTCCGGCTTCGATCGCGAGCTCGACACCGATCGCGGCCGCGGCGATGCCCGCGAAGCCGAACAGGTGTCCGTACCCCCAGAGGAAGGAATCGAGCATCCGATCGCGCGACAGCGAGGTGGAAGAGACGGTCTCGAAATAGCTCCACCAGATCGCGGAGGCGATCGCGAAGCCCAGGAGGGCCGAAGCGATCGCTCCTCCGTCGAGGCGCACGTCGCCGAGGCTCGCGGCGACGGCGATCACGCTCTCGCCGAGCACGATGATCGTGAACAGCCCGTAGCGCTCCGGTACGTGCCTGGCATCGAACGCCTGACCCTCGAACGCGCGCACCGCGAAGACGGGCGTCGCCATGAGCACCAGCAGCGCGAGCGCCCAGACCCAGTACCTCGTCGGCGCCTCCACGAGCATCGACGAGAGCATCACCAGCCCGCCGATCGCGTCGCCCGTCAGGTACGCGCGCGCGAATCCTCGGGCTTCGCCCGCGTGCGGCAGCACCCTCGCGAACATCAACACCAGGACCGCTTGCATGCCCGCGTACGCGAACACGAAGAGTCGGTCGTTGCCCTCGTAGACCCGCGGGATGCCGGCCGCGAGCACGATCACGATCAGCATCGCGGTCAGCATCCCGAGCCGGTGCACCAGATCGTCGTTGTCCCACGCGGTCGCGAACCATGTGAACTGCATCCACGCCCACCACACGGGCACGAACAACGCCGCGAAGTGCCAGAGCCCCCGCAGGGTCGGATCGGCGTGCAGCCCTTGGGCGAGGGCCGCTACCGCTGCCACGAAGCAGAGATCGAAGAAGAGCTCGAGCCAGGTGGCCGTGCGCTCCTCCTCGTCGAACTCCCGCATCGGCGCGGGACGGATCAGCTCAGGCATCTCGGTCGATGGGCAGGGTCGCGAGGTCGGCGAGCACGACTTCCCGGTCTTCGGCGTCGTCGATCGCGTCACAGATCGTCCGTGCCTCGGCAGCGTGCCAGAGGGCATCGTCGAGCTCACCCTGGAGGGTGTGCGCTCGTGCGATCGCCTCATGCCCCTCGGCCCGCACCCAATCGGCGAGTCGCTCCGTCTCGGCGCGCGACAGGCACCAGCGGGCGTGGTACATGGCCGGCTCGGCCCGACCGAGGACCGCATAGACGCGAGAGCAGAGCCAGTCGCCGACGGCCATGTTCTCGGCGGTGCCGGCCGCTTCCCAGTGCAGTCGCGACCCGTGGGCAGCGTGGATCATGCGCTCGTCCTGCTCACGTGTACGGTCGTCGGTCTCGAGCAGCGACCAGGTTTCGTTGAACAGGTCGACCGCCCACTCCCGTTCGTCAGCGTGTCCTTCGGGCATCGGCGCGAGCGTAGCTCGGCGTCGTCTAACGGAACAGGTGTCGGTGTGCAGATACTGACGACGTTCCGAGTCCGTGAGCGACCTCGTGACTTCCTGCCGTGCGATCTGGAGGAGGTCTTCGATGTCGAGGATGTGTCACCTTCCTTCCGACGGGCCTGGGTGATCAACCTGCGTGGGAGCGACGATCCCGCCAACGGGAACGGAGCCGCCGGTCCCTCCGACGCGGCGGGCTATCCCGCACATCACCGTGCCAGCGGGGTCGCCGGAGGCGTGCCGATCGGGATGTCGTTCATGGCCCGCGCCTGGCAGGAGTCGACGCTGCTCCGCTTCGCCTCCGCGCTCGAGCAGATCGCGAACGTCCGGCGGCCCCCGCGATTCGTCGAGCTTCCGTTCGTCAACCGTTGAGCGGCGGCATCTCGGATCGGCGGAGACCCGCCAGGCGCAGGGTCGTCCGCAGCAACCGGGGATCGCCCTGCCAGTGTTCCTGCACGACGTCGGGCCCGGCCCGCTTGATCAAGTGCCGCAACACCAGGCCGACCACGATCACGTCGTCGAGCGGACCGAGCAGCGGGATGAACTCGGGCACGAGGTCGATCGGCGAGAGCAGCCACACGAGCGCGGCGCCTACCAGCACCTTCGACCCGAACGGCACCCGATCGTCCCTCATGAGCCCGCGGCACAGTCGCACGAGGTCGGGGATCGCGCGTGCGAGCTGCTTCGCGGCGACCTTCCGCCCGAAGACCCAGAGCGCCGCGATCGCGACCACCCAGAGGAGGGCCACGACGGCGATCGCGATCAACAGGTTCCGCACCTTGGCAGCCTAGCCCGCTACGCTCGGCGGACATGGCCGCGACCACGACCGCCGAGGCGCCACACGTCGACCCCGAACGTGGGCTCTCGTCCGCAGAGGTCGCGGAGCGCGTCGCGCGCGGGGAAGTCAACGACGTGCCCGCCGCTCCCACGCGCACGGTCGCCCAGATCGTGCGGGCCAACGTCTTCACACGGTTCAACGCGATCCTCGGCGCGATGCTTGCGATCATCCTCGTGGTTGGGCCGCTGCAGGATGCCCTGTTCGGCATCGTGCTGATCGCGAACGCCGGCATCGGCATCGTGCAGGAGCTGCGCGCCAAGCGCACCCTCGATCGGCTCACGCTGCTCACCGCGCCGAAGGCCCGCGTGGTCCGCGACGGCGACCTGCACGAGGTCGCGGTCGGCGACGTGGTGCTCGACGACGTGCTCGACCTCGGCGCCGGTTCGGAGATCGTCGTCGACGGGGAGGTGCTCGCGAGCCGGGGTCTCGAGGTCGATGAGTCGCTGCTCACCGGTGAATCGGACGCCGTGGAGAAGTCGCCGGCCGACGAGGTGCTGAGCGGGTCCTTCGTCGCCGCGGGTGCGGGGCGGTACCGCGCCACCAAGGTCGGAGCCGAGGCCTACGCGGTGCAGCTGGCCGAGGACGCCCGCCGGTTCACCCTCACCCGGTCGGAGCTTCGTTCCGGCATCGACACGATCCTCACGTACGTGACATGGGCGATCGTGCCGACCGCCGCGCTGCTGTTCTTCAGTCAGATCCGGGCTCGAGGCGACTGGCGCGAGGCGATGTCGGGGGCGGTCGCCGGCACGGTCGCGATGGTGCCGGAAGGCCTCGTGCTCTTGACGTCGCTCGCGTTCGCCGTCGCCGTCGTGCGGCTCGCCCAGCGCAAGGTGCTCGTCCAGGAGCTCCCCGCCGTCGAGGGTCTCGCTCGCATCGACGTGCTCTGCATCGACAAGACCGGCACGCTCACTGAGGGGAAGCTCGCGGTACAAGAGGTCGAGCCGCTCGACGGCGACGAGACCGGCATCGAGACGGTGCTCGCTGCTCTGGCCGCTGCGGATCCCTCGCCCAACGCCACGACGAACGCGATCGCGGAGCGCTTCCCCGAGCCCTCGGGATGGCGGGCCACCGATGGAGTGCCGTTCTCGTCGTCGCGGAAGTGGAGCGCCTCGGCGTTCGAGGGGCAGGGTGCATGGTTCCTCGGCGCCCCCGACGTGATGCTGACGGCGGTCGACGGAGCCGACGAGCTGCGTGACCGCGTGCGGGTCATCGCCGACCAGGGTCACCGAGTGCTGCTCGTGGCCCACGCACAAGCGCTGACCGACGAGCGGCTTCCGGCCGACCTCGAGCCTGCGGGACTCGTCGTGCTCGGCGACCGACCGCGTCCCGACGCGGCCGACACGCTCCGCTACTTCCGGGAACAGGACGTGACCGTGAAGGTGATCTCCGGAGACGACCCCCGAACGGTCGGGGCGATCGCCGGCCAGCTCGGGCTCGAGGGCGCTGACGAGCCGATCGACGCCCGCGAGCTCCCCGAAGGCCAGGGCGATCTGGCCGAGGTGCTCGAGTCGCACTCGGTATTCGGCCGGGTCACGCCGCAGCAGAAGCGCTCGATGGTGCAGGCCCTGCAGTCCCGAGGGCATACGGTCGCGATGACCGGCGACGGCGTGAACGATGCCCTCGCGCTGAAGGACGCCGACATCGGCGTCGCGATGGGCTCGGGTAGCGACGCCACCCGGGCCGTGGCACAACTGGTGCTCCTCGACTCGACGTTCGACTCGCTGCCGCCGGTGGTCGCCGAGGGCCGTCGGGTGCTCGGGAACATCGAACGCACGAGCGGGCTCTACCTGAACAAGACCGTGTACGCGATGCTGATCTCCCTCGCGACTGGGGTGCTCGGGTTCGTCTTCCCGTTCCTGCCGCGGCACCTGACGCTGATCGGGGCCGTGACGATCGGCATCCCGTCGTTCTTCCTGGCGCTCGCGCCCAACACCGACCGGTTCCGCCCCGGGTTCGTGCGCCGGGTGCTGCGGTTCGCGATCCCGACCGGCACGCTCGCGTCGATCGCGACCCTGCTCGCCTACGGGCTCGCGCGCGAGGAGCCGGGCGTCACGCTGATGGAGGCGCAGACGACCGCGGTCATGGTGCTGACGTGGATCGGATTGCTGGTGCTGACGATCCTCTCGGCGCCGCTGACCAGGGCGAGGCTGGCCCTGATCTGGACGATGGCGGGGATGTTCATCGTCGCGCTCACGTGGGGGCCGACCGAGACGTTCTTCGCGCTCGATCCCCCGCCGCTGATGGTATGGCTCGCGGGGTTCGGTATCGCGGCGATCGTCTGGTCGTTCGCCCGCCTGTTCGTGCCGGGGGAGGCGCCCGTCGGTCCCCGGGCTCGCGACGTGCTGATCGCCGGCGGCACCACCGACGACTCGCGTGACAAGTCGTCTCGGCTGGACTAGATGAGGCTCAGGTCGCCCGGCGGCCAGATGATGACCTCGGCCTTGCCGATCACGTTGTCGATCGGGACCATGCCCAGCGAGAAGCGAGAGTCGAGCGAGTTTCCACGGTTGTCGCCCATCACGAAGAGCTTCCCCTCGGGCACCGTGTCCTTCTTGAAGTCGTCGGTGGGTTGGGTGAGGTACGGCTCGTCGATCGGCTCACCGTTGACGTAGACCTGGCCGTCCTTGCCCCACACCGTGTCACCGGGCGTGCCGATCACTCGCTTGATGAAGTCCTCGCTGTCGGGGCGCTGCACCCCGAGGCCCTCGAACATCCAGTGGAAGAACCCACCAACGAGCCCGCGATCGGGCACGCCGCTCGGATCGGGATCCTCGAAGACGATGATGTCGCCTCGGTCGGGCTCGCTGAAGTAGTAGGGGACCTTCAGCACCAGCACGCGGTCGCCCGGCACGAGCGTCGGCTCCATCGACCCCGAGGGGATGTAGAACGCCTGCACGAGGAACGTCTTGATCAGTAACGCCAGCACGAACGCCATCACGATGAGCCCCGGCAACTCGCCCAGGAACTGCGTGACGGGGTTGCGGTGCTTCTTCGGGGCGTGCTTCTGCGCGCCGTTCGGCTCGGGAGCCTCGAGTGACTCGCGTTCCGTCGTCTTCACCGACCAAGGGTACCGGTTGGGGGCTCCGCGGCATCGGCATCCTCGAACTGCAACGACACCTCAACGGCCTTGAAGCTCGCCCAGATCTCGTCACCGGTGCGCAGCCCCATGCGGGCGACCGACCCGCTGGTCACCTCGGCCGTCAGCGGAGGCCGAGTGTCGAGGCGCAGACGAGCCCGGTCCCCGTCGTCGGCGATCTCCTCGATCGTTCCCCGGAAGACGTTGCGGGCCGAGCCCTCCGGCTCACGCGCATGCAGGGAGACGTCGATCGGCTTCAGGCTGGCGATCGCCGGTGTGCCGGTGACCACCGCTTCCTCCGGCGAGACCGTGATCGCCCCGTCGCGCGTGCGCAGCGTCGCCGCGCCGTCGCCGAGGGGCTCCAGGGCGCCCACGAACAGGTTCACTCCGACGAGGTCGGCGGCGTAGTGCGATGAGGGAGCGGCCCGGATCTCGTCGGGCGTGCCCGTCTGCGTGATGCGCCCGGCCTCGAGCAACGCCACACGGTCGGCGAGGGTGAGCGCGTCGAGCGGTTCGTGCGCGATCAGCACCGTCGCGCCGCCGAAGGCTCGGGCGATCTCGCGGACGAGCGCCCGCAGGCCGGGCCGGGCCGAGACGTCGACGTTCGCGAACGGCTCGTCGAGCAGCAGCAGCCGCGGCTCGGGAACGAGTGCCCGAGCCAGGGCCACACGCTGTCGCTCGCCGCCGGAGAGCGAATCCGGCAGGGTCGCAGGTGCGACCGAGGGGGCCAGATCTTCGAGGAGTGCGGCCGCCCGCCGCCGCGCCTCCACCTTCGGGATCTTCCTCGCGCGGAGCGGGAACGCCACGTTCTCGAGCGCCGAGAGCTTCGGGAAGAGCAGATCGTCCTGGAAGCACACGCCGATCGGGCGTTGCTCCGGGGGCAGCCGGTCGACCCGCTCGCCGTCGACCACGATCGCCCCCTCGGCGAGCTCGAGCGTGCCGATCAGCGCATCGACCACGGTCGACTTGCCGGCCCCGTTCGGACCCAGCAGGGCCAGGGTCTCGCCGTCGGCGACGTCGAGGGCGACCGCGACCTCGAAGCCAGCCCGTCGCGCGGTGATGTCGGCATGCAATGTCACGCGGGCATCCCCATGGTCAGCGTGCCTGGGTGATGCGATCGCGCATCGCCACGAGCACGCCGATCGACAGCGCAACCAGGATGAGGGACAGGAAGATCGCTCCGCCTGGGTCGGTCAGGCGCGCTTCGTAGACGGCGAGCGGCAGCGTCTGGGTCCGCCCGGCGAGGTTGCCGGCGAACGTGATCGTGGCGCCGAACTCGCCCAGGGCGCGCGCCCACGCGAGCACCGCTCCAGCTGCGAGCTGCGGTCCGAGCATCGGCAGCACGACGCGCCGGATCGTGTATCGAGGCCTCGCCCCGAGCGCCGCCGCCGCGTGCTCGTACCGCCGGTCGATCGAGCGCAGGCCTGCCTCGGTCGCGAGCACGACGAGGGGCATCGAGACGAACGTGGTCGCCAGGATCGCTCCCCACGTCGTGAACGTGAGCTGCAGATCGAACGTCGAGTAGAGCCAGCGGCCCACGACCCCGCCCCTGCCCAGGGCCGCGAGGAGGCTGATGCCCCCGACGACCGGCGGCAGCACGACCGGCAACACGACGATCGCACGCAGCAGAGAGCGACCCGGCATCCGGGAACGAGCCAGGACCCAGGCGAGCGGCACCCCGAGCAGGAGGGAGAGCCCGGTCGCCGTGAGCGAGACGACGATCGACAGGCGCAGGGCCTCGCCGGCACCCGCGCCCTGCAGCGAGGTCGCGACGTCGTCCCAGGGTGCGCGAAGCAACAGCGCGACCAGGGGGAGCGTCACGAAGACCATGCCGACACCGGCGAAGATCCAGAGAGGAAGCGGCGTGCGCGTTCGCATCGATCAGGTGACGGGCATGAACCCGTACTCCTCGAGGGCTGCCTGCCCGTCGGGACCGGTCACGTAGACCACGAACGCCGAGGCGAGCTCGGTATCCGCGGCACCCGTGACGACCGCGATCGGGTAGGTCGCGATCACGTTCAGGTCGTCGGGGATCTCGACCGCGACGACTTCGTTTCCCGCGGCTACCGAGATGTCGGACCAGTACACGATGCCGGCCTCGCCCTCGCCGGACGCGATCTTCGCCACGACGCTCGCATTGTCCTCCTCGTTCGAGACGATGTTGGCTTCGGCCGCACCCCCGATGCCGGCGTCGGCGAGGGCCTCGCGTGCGTAGTCGCCGACCGGGACGCCCTCGGCGGCGAGCACGAGCTGAACGCCGTCGCTCCCGAGATCATCGATCGATGTGATCCCGGCAGGGTTCTCGGGCGGTGTGATGATCACGAGCCGGTTCCGCACGAAGTCCGTGCGATCGCTCACGCCGGGGTCATAGTCGACGGCGTCCATCCACGTGCCGCTGGCGCTGGCGAACACATCGGCCGTGCCCTCGCTCCGGATCTGAGCGGCGAGCGCATCGGAGGCGGCGAGGTTGAACACGACCGTCGTGCCTTCGTGCTCGGCCTCGAAGGCCGGTCCGATCTTCTCGGTGAACGCGTCCGTGAGCGACGAGGCCGCGAACACGGTCAGCTCGGTCGCCTCGTCGGTAGTACCGGTACGACCGCAGCCGGCGAGCAGCGGCAGGATGATAGCCAGCGAGAGTACGCGTCGCATCCGCGCACGATACCAGGTTCTGAACGACTGATAAGTAGTGAAAGCTGGCGTTACTCGTTCAGAAGATTGACCATGACGCTGGTCGCCTTCACCGTGGCGACCGCCTCCATGCCAGGCTCGAGTCCGAGCTGATCCGCGGCTTCCCGGGTGATGAAGGCGAGCACCCGGTGAGGCCCGGCCTGGATCTCCACGGTTGCCGCGAGCCGGTCGCGCTTCACTTCGGTGATCACGCCCGGGAAGCGGTTCCGGGCGCTCGCCGCGGCGATCGGTTCCTCGTGTCGGCGGTCGGCGAGCAGCCGCGCGACCTCCGATGTCGGCACCGTGCGCTGGCCTCCGGCCGTGCGCTCCATGCGGAGCTTGCCGTCGCGCTCCCACCGGCGCAGGGTCTCGACTCGGACCCCGAGCGCCCTGGCGGCCTCACCGATGCGATAGGCGTCGCTCATCGCCCGCAGGCTACCCCTCGACCGGCGCGGGCGTGCGAGTGCCGTCACGCGGCATCGTGAGGAACGCGATCGCGGCGGTGAGCATCCACGCGGCGAGCCAGAGGAACGCGACCGTGGGAGACGAAACGGTCCAGAGGATACCGGCGATCGCGCTCGCGGCGAGGTTCCCGGTGCTCTGCAGCGCGGCGAGCAATCCGAAGGCGCTGCCGCGGATCGACTCGGGCGCGTGCGCAGCCACCGCGGCATGCTCGGCGGTCTCGGCGGCTCCGATGCCGACGCCGGCAAGGACGAATCCCGCGGCGAGCATGGAGATGCTCGCGCCGGAGCCTGCGAACACCAGGTAGGCGGCGAGGAACGCGCCGGTGCCTCCCAGCAGCACGAGCCGCGTGCCTCGCCGGTCGCCGAGGTGCCCGGCGGGCAGGCTCGTGAGCGTCGCGGCGACGTTGTACGCCACGTAGAGCAGCACGGCGATGCTGGCTGCGCGGTCCTGCCCCCTGCCGGGTTCCAGCAGCTCGGTGGCTCGCAGGATCAGCAGGGTCGCCGCGCAGTTCCCGAACTCGAACGCACCCATGCCGGCGAACAGCCGTCCGAGTCCGCCTCGCAGCACCGGGCGCACCTGCAACCGGATCGGGCGCCGTTCCTGCGCGGTAGGCCTTCGAACGCGCCGTACAACCATGAGCATCGCGAGCGCTGCGAGCAACCCGGGGACGATCGAGACCACGATCGCCGAGCGCACGCCCATGACCGCGATCAACGGGATCGCCATGAGTGGGCCGACGATCGCGCCGAGGTTGTCGGCCATGCGCTCGAACCCGTAGGCACGACCGTACGCCTCGGCCGGCACAACGTCGGCGAGGATGGCGTTGCGGCTGGGGCCGCGGACGCCGCGCGCGGCCCAGGCGCCGGTCCGGAGCACGGCGACCTGCCACGGGGCGGTGGCCAGGCCGACGCCGCTCGAGAGGACCGCGGTCATCGCGTAGCCGCCGACCGCGACCTTCGCCCGGCGTTCCGGGTCGTCGGCGAGCGCCCCTCCGACGAGTTTCGCCACCCCGGCCGCTCCATCGGCGATGCCCTCGATCAGCCCCAATGCCGACGCAGGCGCCCCGAGCGTCACGGTGAGGAAGCTCGGCAGCAGCGACGTCGGGATCTCGTGCCCCACGTCGGAGAGGAAGCTCGCCAGCCCGATCGAGCGGACGCCCGGGTTGAACCAGGTCGAGGTGGCGGCGGTATCGGATCGCCGGTCGGTGTTCATGCGGCGAGTATGCAACCGACCGACCTGCCACACTCGGGACATGGCCGAGTCCTTCGTACCCGATGACTTCGAGGCGCCCTCCGGACTGTGGCACCCCGGGATGCGCCTGGAACCCCTCGGTCCCGAGCACAACGAGCGGGACTATGAGGCCTGGTCCTCGAGCATCGATCGCATCCGAGCCACCCCCGGGTTCCAAGAGAGCGACGCGGACGAAGACGGCGATGCACCATGGCCGCGCCCGATGTCGCTCGAGGAGAACCTGGGCGATCTGCAGCGCCACGCGGCCGACTTCGCGGCCAGGCGAGGCTTCACGTACTCCGTGCTCGACCCCGACACCGACGAGGTGATCGGCTGTGTCTACATCTACCCGTCGAAGGACGAGGATCACGACGCACGCGTCGAGTCGTGGGTCCGCGCATCCCGTGCAGAACTGGATACGGCGCTCTGGAACGCGGTCTCGGACTGGCTCGACTCCGATTGGCCGTTCTCGCGCGTCGACTACAGAGGTGGCTGAGCTTCGGCCTCCGCCCGCCGCCCGCCGCCCGGCCAGCCACGGTCACGACGAGAGCCTCATTGATCGATCGAGTTCTTGACGTCGACCCCCCCGAAGATCGCGGTCGCGTGCACGTTCAGCACCGGAGCGTCGGCAGGGAGCTCGGGCTCGCCTTTCGTCTTGTCCTCGAAGCCACCGAAGATCGGCGTTCCTTCGATCGCGACCCGCCATCCCTCTGGCACGACGACGTCGACGCCGCCGAACAGCGCGAGGGCATCGACCGACGCGTCGCGGTCGACGTGTGCCTGACGCAGGTCGAGCGTCGCGCCGCCGAAGACGGCTGACACGTCGGCGTGGTCGAAGTGCTCCGACCGATCCTTGATCTTCGTCGCTCCGAACATCACGAGCGAGTTCTCACCGTCTGCGGTCCGTTCCCGTCCCCGGCTCCACAGGCCCGAGAGCACGACGAGCCCGATCGCGACCAGGATCGCCGGCCCGAACAGGTCCTCGTCGGCCCAGCCCTGCTGACCCGCCAGGAGCAGGAGTCCGATCATGACGACGATCGACGGACCGAGCGAGATCCGGCGCTCGGCGACCATCCCGATCGCTCCCAGTCCGATCACCGCGATCGGCCACCAGTCGTCAATCAACTGGGTCGACTCGAGCGCCCCGGTCGCGTCGAGGATGCCGAGCACGCCGAGCGTCAGGAACACGACTCCGATCCAGATCCGAATGGGCTTCATGTGCGTCACCTCCCGGCTCGTTCCATCTCCAGTGTGCGCTCGATGGGGTGCAGGTCACGCGGGCCGTTCCGCCCGCTCTCGGGAGGTCTGCCGATCTGCAGGGTCGAGGATCTCGATCGGCTGGCGGGTGGGGGGTGCTCGATCGGGGTCCGCCCGGACCACGGGCCCCGCGGTTCCTGCTGTCCGAAGGGTTGCCCCGGTGCCACGCTTGAATGCGGAGGAGTGGAACGGGTCGGCATCACGAGCGAGCTGTCCGGCGTGGCGTGCGAGGGGTCAGGCATCGGGATGTTTGATCCTCAGACCGCGAAGCGCACGTGCAAAATGTCGCCTTCCTGCACCTCGTAGTCCTTGCCCTCGACGCGGATCCTGCCCGCAGCCTTCGCCGATTCCATGGAACCGGCGGCCACGAGCTCGCCGTAGCCGATCACCTCGGCCCGGATGAACCCACGCTCGAGGTCGGTGTGGATCACGCCCGACGCCTCGGGAGCCTTCGCGCCGCGCCGGACCTCCCACGCGCGGGTCTCGTCCTCACCGGTCGTGAGGAACGTGATGAGGTCGAGCGCTCGGTAGCAGGCCTCGATCACGGTCTCGAGCCCCGGTTGTGACACGCCGAACTCCTCGAGCAGCGCGCGGGCCTCGTCGGCGTCCATCTCGGCGGTCTCGGCCTCGATCGAGGCGTACACGCCGACCGCTCCGGCGACGGCGAGCTCCGGCGGCACCTCGAGACCCTCCTCGAGGTTCGCGACGACGACCTCGGGCTTCAGGGTCAGGGGCGCGATGCCCCGAAGGTGCACGGCGTCCTCGTCGGACACGCCGGCGTCGCGCAGCGGCGTCTCGGCCTCCAAAGCCTCCTTCGCTCGCTGCAACGCGTCGACCTCGAGACCGGGCTTCTGGCGCGCCTTCTTGACCGCCTTCTCGAGCGCGCTCTCGATCACGCCGAGGTCGGCGAGCAGCAGCGCCGCACGGACCGTCTCCAGCTCGTCGAGCGGCGCGGCGTCGGCCCCGAAGCAGCGGAGCACGACCGCGAGCGCGTCGACCTCGCGCAGCTTGGCGATGCCCTGGGCGCTCGACACACCGCCGGGGATGTCCACGAACCGCACCTGCGCCGCAACGGTCCTGGCCGATCGCTCCATCTCGGTGAGCACCTGCAGGCGAGCGTCGGGCACCGAGACGACGGCGACGTTGGCCTGTCCGCCGTGCGATCCGGCTCGGGTGAGGGCGGTGAACAGCGTGGACTTCCCACTGTACGCCACCCCGACCAGGCCCACGTCCCTCATCGGTCGGCGAGCCTAACAGGGGGCGTTCGCGGGTCCGTTCGGCCGGGGGCGCGGTTCGGCCCATCGGACCCTACGAACCGCCCTTGGTCCCATGCGCCGCAACGGGCCCGGGAGCCGATGGTACGAACGAGACCGGGCGGGGCGGGGTGCCGCCAGACCCACCTCGCTCCGCCAGGTCCGCTCCCGGGCTGCCCGCGGCCCGGGAGCTGGACGGGTGTGGTTCGACCAGGTCCGGCACCGAGTGTGCGCCGAGGGGGCGCATCGTCCGGTGGGCCGGGGATCCGACGGCCCCGGCCCACCGGCTCTCACCGTTCAGCGCTAGCTCTTGGTCTCCCAGAAGACCTTGCCGATCTCGTCGACCGCGTCGAGCAGCTGCTGGCCCTGCGCCGGGTCCTGCGACTTCTTCGAGTCGCCGGCGAGCTTCGTGGCCTGCCAGAACTTCTCGTGCAGCTCCGGGAACTTCTCGAGATGCTCGGGCTTGAAGTAGTCGGTCCACAGCACCCACAGGTGGTGCTTGACCAGGTCGGCGCGCTCCTCCTTGATCGAGACCGCACGCTCCTTGAAGACGTCGTCGTCGCTGCCTTGGTACTTCTCCTGGCACGCCTTGACCGACTCGGCCTCGATGCGGGCCTGCGCCGGGTCGTACACACCGCACGGCAGGTCGCAGTGTGCGTGGACGCGGCGGTGCGGCTTGAGGAATGCTTCCAACATGGATGGCCCTCCTTCTTCCGACGATGGAACCGGCGGTTCCGACGGAACGGTCTCCGGTTCCCGTTCGATCGAAACCTACCATCGCGGTCGGAAACGGGTGGCCGGGCTCGGCGCGACAGCCGTAGCGGCGGCGGGGGTGGCGTGGGCCTGTCTCCGCTGGAAGCCCTCACGGGTCGAGATCGAGGGTGGATCGATGGCGCCGACGCTCGCCCCTGGCGACTGGGCGATGGTCGCGAGCCCGTCGCGGTACGAGCGCGACGACGTCGTCGTGGTGGAGCATCCCGGCCGGCCCGGCTACGAGATGGTCAAGCGCATCGTGGGCATGCCCGGCGATCGCGTCGGCGACCGGACGCTCGCCGACGACGAGTACTGGGTCGTCGGCGACTACGAGCCGGCGTCGACGGACTCGCGCCAGTTCGGACCGGTGCGCGCCGACGAGCTGAAGGCGAAGGTGTTGCTCGTGTATTGGCCGCCCGACCGGCGGCGCCGGGTCAGGTAGCGGTCCGCCGGGCCGCCCCGGTCACGAGGATCTCGCAGCCTCTGGGGTCGCGGTCGCGCCGCTCGGCCTGGCACTGGTCGTCGCCGGGGCCCCCGACGAGCCGGTCGCGGCCGGCTCCGCCCCAGATCCAGTCGCCGCCGGATTCACCCTTCACGCGGTCGTTCCCCGTCTCGCCGTCGAACCGGTCTTCGCCCGGCCCCGCGATCAGCAGGTCGTTGCCAGGACCGCCGCACGCACGGTCCTTCCCGATCGAACCCTGGAACTCGTCGTCGCCACCCATGCCGAGGAAGACGTCGGGCCTGCGGCCACCGCTGAGCTCGTCCTCGTCGGGTGTGCCCACGATGTTCACGGACTTGCCGAGGCATCGCACGAGCTCGTAGGCCCCGGCATCGCACCGCCGGTCGCGCGGGGCGCCCCGCTGGTCGCGGCGCGAGCACTCGATCCCGCTCCCGATCGCCGGGCTCGACGGGCGGAGCGCCATCGTCGGGGTCGGCCCGCCGTTGGGCCCGAGCCGTCGCAGTTGCGGATCGTCGCCGGTGCGATCGGTCGGCGCCCGGAGGCCGCAGCTCGTCGCGAAGCCCGCGTTCCCACCGAGCGAGCCGAGGTCCCCCGAGCAGTCACGTCCGTCGGCCGCCGTGTTGTCCGAGACGATCGACGAGCGGACGGTCGCGTCGCCAGCCGCCGCCGACGGGCGCCGGATCCCGCCGCCGCGTGCGCCCTCGTTCTCCGCGATCGTCATGGAGGACAACTCGGCTGGTCCGTCGAGGTACAGCCCACCGCCGGATCCCGTCGCGGTGTTCCCCGCGATCGTCGAGGCCGCCATCTTCGTGAGCGACCCCGTTGCCGAGATCCCGCCTCCGTCGGTCGCGGTGTTGCCCGTCACCGACACCCCTTCGACCGAGAGGGCCCCCTCGCTGTGGATCGCTCCGCCGGTGCCGGCGGCGGCGTTCCCGATGAAGAGCGAATCAGTCGTCCTCAGCGATGTGCCGAGGCCGGTCCAGACCGCCCCGCCGTGCCCGCCTTGCGAGCCGGAGACCGTCACGCGGTTCAGCACGCCGGTTCCGCCCACCAGCTTGACCGCGGCTCCGTCGGTCGACGGATCGTGCGCCCCGAAGATCGTGAGCCCCTCCAGCACGTATCGCTTGCCAACGGTCGCCGTCCCGAGCGTGAAGGCTCGCTGCCCGAGCGACGACGCGTCGATGAAGACCCCGGTCTCGCCTCCACCCTCGATCGTGATCGCCGAGCGCAGATCGATGTCCCCTCGACCGACGCCGCCGCTCCCGGTCAACGTCAACGCGTAGAACCCGGGAGGCACCCGCACGGTGTCGCGTGGGGCGGCCGCTGCGATCGCATCCCGAAGTGAGCAGTGCTCGTCGCACACGCCGTCGAACCCGTCGAAGGTCGTATTCACTCGGAAGGTCTCGTCGTCCTCGTGCGCCGCCGAAGGCAGCGCCCCCGACGCGATGCACGCGACGCTCACCGCGACGACGAGCGCGAGGGGACCGAGACCTCCGACGGAGGTGCGCAGGTTCACGGCGCCGATGGTATCGAGCGGCCGTCCTCAAGACCGCGGACCTCCCCTACGATGCATGGGTAGCGCCCGCTTCGCGAGGAGCCTCCCTTGACCACGACGCTTCCCCCGGTGCCGCCTCGCCCCGACCTCCTGCCGGAGGCCTGGCCACCCTTCGAGCCGCTGCCGCCCCGCCGACGCTTCCCGGCCTGGATCGTCGGATCCGCGCTGATCACGATCGTGATGATGCTCGGCGGGCTGGCCACGTCGTTCGTGATCCGCTACGACCCGTCCGAACACACCGACGAGTACCGGTTCATCGCGCGCGACCTCGACGGAGATCCCGTCCGATGGAATCCGTGTGAGCCCGTACACTACGTGGTCAACGTCGCCGAGGCCCCCGTCGGGTCGCTCGACGACGTGCAGGAATCAGTGCGTCGGATCTCCGCGGCGACCGGCATCACGTTCTTCTACGACGGGCTGACCGACGAGGTGTTGGTACGCCGCCGCGACATGGTGCAGGCCGATCGCTACGGCGATCGATGGGCGCCGGTGCTCGTCACCTGGGTCGACCCCGACACGTCGTCGGTGTCGTTCGACAGCGACGGCGAGGTCGCGGCTGGTGTCGCGGCGCCGTTCACCCCGCGCGGAGCCGACGTGATCGTGAGCGGATGGATCGCGATCAACGCCGACGACCCGAACCCTCCCGGCTTCGGCTTCCCGGACGCTCAGGGACCGGTCGTGTTGCACGAGTGGGGGCACGTGATGGGCCTCGATCACGTCGACGAGCGCGGTCAGCTGATGCATCCGGCCGGGGGAGGGGTCGCCGGCCTCGGTCCGGGCGACCTCGAGGGTCTGAGTCGACTCGGTCGCTCGGAAGGCTGCCTGACCACCCCCGCGGTGCCCTAGCCGGTCTCACGGCCGAGTTCGATCGCTCTGGTGACGCCGATCGTCTGCAGCAATCGCCGGTCGTGCGTCGCGATCACGAACGTACCGTCGAAGTCGGACAGCGCGTGCTCGAGCTGTTCGATCGCGTCGAGGTCCAGGTGGTTCGTGGGTTCGTCGAGCAGCAGGAGGTTCGTGCGTCGGGCCGCGAGGACCGCGAGCATCGCTCGGGTCCGCTCCCCGGGCGAGAGCTCCTCGGACGGCCTCGTGACGTCGTCGGCCTCCAGCTCGAACTTCGCGAGCAGCGATCGCGCCTCGGCGCCCGTCAAGCCCGATGCGCGAGCGACCATCGCGAGCAAGTCCTCGCCTCGCAGGAACGGCGCGCGGTCCTGATCGAGCACGCCGGGCACGACACTGGGACCGATCGTCTGTCGCCCGGCCGTGAGCGGCAGCTCACCGGCGATCGTCCTCAGCAAGGTCGTCTTCCCGCTGCCGTTGGGCCCGATGAGCGCCACCCGGTCGCCGCGGGCGATATCGAGGTCCAGGGGGCCGAAGTGGAACGATCCACGGTCGACGACGGCGCCGGTCAGGCGGACAACCACATCGCCGCCCCGTGTCACGGGGGCGAGGTCGATGTGCAAGGTCCATCGGTTCCTCGGCGCGTCGGGCACCTCGATGCGCTCGAGTTGGCGTTCGAGCCTGACGGCACCCGATGCGTGGCCCTGGGCGCGTGTGATCTTCGCGAAGCGGACGAACTTGTCCGGCTCGTCGGAGCGTCTGGCGCGCCCCTCGGCGCTGACGGCTTCCCGTCGTAACTCATGGGCACGCCGCTGAAGCCGAGCGCGTTCCGCCACCGCGGCGTCGTGGGCGATGCGCTGCTGTCTGCGTCGTTGCTCGCGTTCGGCCACGTACTCGCTAAACGTGCCGGTGAACCCGCTGGCCCGGCGCGTGAAGGCATCCAACTCCAGGAAGCCGTGCAGGCAGGTATCGAGGAAAGCTCGATCGTGTGAGACCACGACGATGCCACCGGGGAACGCCTGTACGAACGCTTCGAGCCGCGAGAGCGCCTCGGCGTCGAGGTCGTTCGTCGGCTCGTCGAGCAGGAGCACGTCGACGCGAGCGAGTTCGATCGCCGCCAGCGCCGCACGGGTGCGTTGTCCTCCCGACAGGGTGTCCATCGGGGTCTGGAGATCGGGCAGTCCGAGCTCGGCTGCCATCGCCGAAGCTCGGCTATCGAAGTCGTGTCCCCCGAGCCGGTCGAACCGTTCGAGCGCCTCCGTGTACGCTTCGATGCTCGTGAGGTCGTCCGACATCGCCGCCGAGGCGGCCTCGAGAGTGGCGGCTAAGGTGTCGATGCCCGTGCGCCTCGCGAGGAAGGTGTCCACGGTCTCCCCCGCGGCCCCGCCCGGCTCCTGATCGAGCAGCCCCACGGTGAGGGATGCAGGAGAGCGTTCGACCTGCCCCTCGTCCGGCACCTCGACGCCCGCGAGGATCCGCAGCAACGTGGACTTGCCCACCCCGTTCGGCCCGAGTAGTCCGATCCGCGAGCGAGGTCCGACCCGCAGAGTGACGTCATCGAGCACGACGATGCCGCCAAGCGATTTGGACACGGAACGGGCTGAGAGTTGAGACGAGGAACTGGACACGAGACGACTCCGGTGGACGGGCGCGCCGAATCCCCGGCACGCGACGAGCGGTCCTAGTCGGATCAGCGCCTCATGTGTGGCCAGCCTACCGCGATACGGGCTCCGGTCATTCGTTTGCCCGGGAACACCGGGGTGGTCTAAACTGTTGCACCTGCAAATGATCTGCACGCGCGAAGCCGGCATCGTGGGGGCCATGATCCCCGATCGCATCTGCTGTTCCTGCTGACCAGGGACGGCGCTTCGCGCCGCGCGCTCCACCGCTCCGCTCCTCGTCCCACCACCGCACCGGAGGTGCACCCGTGTTCACGACCGTTTCCACCATCGTCGATGCCAGGGGCCAGTCGTGCCCCGGGCCGCTCGTCACCCTCGCCAAGGCGCTGAAGGAAGCGTCCTCGGGCGACCTGCTTGAGTTGCTCGCGACCGATCCTGGCTCTCGCTCCGACATCCCGAGCTGGGCCGAGATCAGCGGCAACGAATTGCTCGAGTCGAACGAGGCCGACGGCGAATACCGCTACCTCGTGCGGAAGGTCTGACGTGGCCACGACCGAGGACCGGGTGCTCGAGGGAGCCGAGCCGACCTACGCCGAGCTCCTGGCTCGCATCGAGGCGCTGGAAGAGGCGTCATCGGGCGCCGTCAAGAAGACGAACAAGCTGACGATCATCGCCTGGGGCGGGGACCTCGACCGCATCTGGCCGACCACGATCCTCGCCACCACGGCCGCCGCCAGCGGCATGGAGTCGACGGTGTTCTTTACCTTCTGGGGCCTGTTCGCGATCGTGAAGCCCGGGGTGCGCCTCACAGGCGACAACTGGATGCAGAAGATGATGAGCGCGATGAACCCCGGATCGGCGCAGAAGGCGAAGCTGTCGCACTACAACTTCGCCGGTGCCGGACCGGCGATGTTCAAGAAGCTCGCCGGCGATCGCCGGGTCGCAGCGCCCGAGGAGTTGATCGAGACCGCGCAGGACCTCGGCGTGCGGCTGATCCCGTGCCAGATGACGATGGACTTGCTCGGGCTGAAGCGGTCCGACCTGATCGACGGGCTCGAGGAGCCGATCGGCGCGGCGACCGCGCTCGCGAACATGCGTGACGCCGCTGTCTCGCTGTTCATCTAGAGGGCCGTCAGCGGGGTCGGCCCCGGTCGGGCTTCGGCCGGACCGAGGGACGGGGTGGCGTTCGCTCGACGCAGCTTGGCAAGGACCTCCGTAGTTCTGCCTGCGTGGGAACACGGAGATCCCTGCCAAGTCGCCGGCCAAAGCCAATGGAAGGCTCGGCCTCTCACCCGAGGCCCATAGACTCGCCCCGTGACCATGGCCGACCCCCACGAGCACGGCGTCTCGTTCAGGGAGGCTGCCCGCTTCTGGACCAAGCTCGGGTTCATCAACTTCGGTGGGCCGGCAGGCCAGATCTCCTTGATGCACGAGGAGGTCGTCGATCGCCGGAAGTGGGTGTCGAACGGCCGGTTCCTCCACGCCCTGAATTTCTGCATGCTGCTGCCCGGCCCCGAGGCCCAGCAGCTCGCCATCTACATCGGCTGGCTCCTGCATCGCGTGAAGGGCGGGCTCGTCGCCGGCGTGATGTTCGTGCTGCCGAGCGTGTTCGTGATGTTCGGCCTGAGCTGGCTCTACGCCGTGCACGGCGACGTCACGTGGGTGAGCGCGATCTTCGCCGGGCTCGCGCCGGCGGTGATCGCGATCGTGGCCGCCGCGACGATCCGCATCGGCAGGAGGGCGCTCGCGAACGGCCTCATGCTGGCCGTGGCGATCGGAGCCTTCGTCGCGATCCTCGTGGTCCACGTGCCGTTTCCGCTGATCGTGCTCGGAGCCCTGCTGATCGGCTTCGCGGGCGGCCCGGTCCGTCCCGACCTCTTCGACGTCGGCGTCGCCCACCAGCTCGAGGAGCAGGAACGTATCGCGATCCGTGACGATGCCCCGCGGGCTGCCCACACGGTGCCCTCGAGGGCGGGGGCTGTGCGCACCCTGATGCTCGGCCTCCTCGTCTGGCTCGTGCCGATCGCGCTGGTCGCCGCCTGGCGTGGACCCGGCGACACCCTCACCGAGATGGGGTGGTTCTTCACCCGGGCCTCGCTCGTCACGTTCGGTGGTGCCTACGCGGTGCTCGCCTACGTGAACGTCGCGGCGGTGCAGACCTACGGATGGCTGCTGCCCGGTCAGATGGTCGTCGGCTTGGGCCTCGCGGAGAGCACCCCGGGCCCGCTGATCATGGTGCTCGAGTTCGTCGGGTTCGTGGGCGCGTATCAGAACCCTGGGGAGCTGGATCCGCTCGTCGCCGGCACCCTCGGCGCGCTCGTGGCGGTGTGGGCAACGTTCGCGCCCTGCTTCCTATGGATCTTCCTCGGCGCGCCGTACGTCGAGGGGCTTCGCGAGAACCGTCGTCTCGCCGCCGCGTTCGAGACGGTGACGGCCGCGGTGGTCGGCGTGATCGCCAACCTCGCCGTGACGTTCGCGATCGCGACTCTGTTCGAGGACGTGGGCACGGCCAGGCTGCTCGGCCGGTTCGACGTTCCCTCGCCGGTGTGGTCGAGCATCGACGTCTTCGCGACGGCCGTCGCCGCGGTCGCGTTCGTGGGTCTGTGGCGCTTCCGTTGGAAGGTGCTGCCCGTGATCGCCGTCAGCGCGCTCGCCGGATTCGTCTGGTATGGACTACTCGGGAACTGACCGACCCCGTCGAGCCCGGATGTTCAGCCGGACGTAATCGATCACGGGCGCGGGCATCCGCGTCGCCACCTCGTGCACGAAGCGGCGACGTTCGTCCTCCGCCATGCCCTCCACGTGATCGCCCAGGCAGATCGCCTCGAGGTAGGGCTCGAGGTCCTCCCCGGGCACCGGCGAGGGTTCCTCGTGCAGCCAGGTCTGTACGTCCACGAAGCCGGCGGCCTCGAGGCGCGTCCGGGTCTCGTCTGGGCCTGCGAAGTGCTTGTGGCCGACGAACCCCTCGCCCATGTCGCGCAGCGCCGCCTCGACCGAAGCGATGTTGCCTTCACCCCCGCATTGAGCGGCGAGCTGCGCTCCCGCGCGCATCACGTCTGCGAGGTTACGGAACAGGGAGTCGTGGTCGAGCACCCAGTGGAACGTCGACGTCGACAGCACCGCGTCGACCGGTTCCTCGATCGGCAGCGGGCGCTGCAGGTCGGCAACGACGTAGGCCACGCGATCCTCGCCCAGTCGCTCACGTGCCCGGTCGATCATCGAGGCGGAGCCGTCGAGGGCGACCACCTCGCCACTCGGGAGCCGCTCGAGCAGCGCCGCGGTGACCTGCCCGGTGCCGCACCCGGCGTCGAGCACGCGTTCGTCGCCCTCGAGAGCGAGCCATCCGAGCACGGTCTCGCCCCACCGCGTCATCGGGATCGGCAGCCGGTCGTACGCGGCGGCGTTCCAGTCGCGGGTCACGGCAGCAAGGGTACCGACGGTGTGCTACTCGTCTCGGTGGGCGGTCTCGAGGTCGAGAACCTCGACGTCGGGTCGGGCGGGAACCTCGGCCATCACGACGTCGACGTCGGCCTCGCCGGCCTTGGGCACGCGCACCCGGTCGAGGCGGGCTGCCGACACGCGTTCCTCGCGCAGCGACTTGTACCACCCGGGCTCCACGGCCAGGGCCCGGCAGTCCGGGCACTCCTCAACCGTGCCGGGCTCGTGGTCGGCATGGTTCATGACCTCGACCCTACCCCCGGAACCACGCCGAGCCGGGAGGTCCACGACGTGGACCGCGCCACCGGCGACGGGCGTCGGCGAAGGCTCTGGATCGTCGTTGCCGGTGAGGAAGAGGAAGCCGCCGACGAGCGCCAGCGCGAGGAGCAGCACGATCGCGATCACGATCGCGATCCGCCACCGCCGGGCGACGCCGGGTGTCTCGCGCTTCCCGTGTCCGTTATGCCTCGGATCCATCGCGCGTCTCTCCGATGCCTGCGTTGGGTCGGGCTCGCCGAACCGCCACGATAGTCTCGCTCGGGCGCGGACCCACGGATCGGCAGCACGGGTGTGACGGTAGTTAGCGACGTGAACTATCGTGGAGGTCATGCCCGCCGCACCCCCCGCCATCGACCTCCCAGGCCTCGCCTCCCACCTGCGACTGTCGGTGTTCCGCGCCTCACGAACCCTGCGGCGTGAGAGCCAGGCCGGCATCTCGCCCACCCTGCTGGCCGCACTCTCCACGATCGAGCGCCACGGCCCGATGACCGCCGGCGCCCTGGCCGCGCACGAGCAGGTTCGCAAGCCCACGGTGACGCGCATCCTGGGCGCCCTCGTCGATGAGGGTCTCGTCGAACGCACCCCCGACCCGGCGGACCGCCGCATCGCATGGGTGCAGCTCACGCCCACGGGCCGTTCCTTGATGCGCACGGTCCGCCGCCGCACCGATCGATACCTCGCCCAGCGGCTGCGCAAGCTCGATGCCGAGGATCTCGCCACGCTGGAGCGTGCGGCTGAGATCCTCGACCGCATCACCGAGGCGGGGTCGTGAGCCCCAAGGTGACCGCGGCGATCGGCCGCACGTTCTCGTCGGTGCGCACGTCGCGCAACTTCCGCCTGTACCTGTTCGGCCAGACGGTCTCGGCGATCGGCACGTGGATGAACTTCACCGCGAGCGCCTGGCTCGTGTTGCAGCTCACCGACAGCGGCACGGCGCTCGGTGCGAACGTCGCTCTCTACTTCCTGCCCGTGCTGCTGCTCGGTGCCTACGGCGGCGTGCTCGCCGACCGCTTCGACAAGCGGCACATCCTGATGCTCACGCAGGCCGCTTACGGCGTCGTCGCACTCGCGCTCTGGGCGCTCGTCGCGTCCGACGTCGCCGTGCTCTGGATGGTCTATGCGCTCTCGCTGGCGTCGGGGGTCGTCACGGCGATCGACAACCCGTCACGGCAGAGCTTCTACATCGAGATGGTCGGCGAGGAACACGTCCGCAACGCGGTGAGCCTGAACTCCGCGGCGTTCACCGGCTCGCGCATCTTCGGCCCCGCGATCGCCGGGGTGCTGATCGCGACGGTCGGCATCGCGACGTGCTTCCTGATCGACGGGTTGTCGTACGCGGCCGTGCTGATCGCGCTGGCGGCGATGCGCCCCGCCGAGCTGCATCCGCAGAAGCGCTCGACGCGGGAGCGAGGTCACCTCGTCGCAGGTCTGAGGTACGTGTGGGCGACCGACGAGCTTCGACGCCCGCTGCTCGCGATGGCAGTGGTGTTCACGGTCTCGTTCAACTTCGCGGTGTTCGTTCCGCTGCTCGCTGAGCGTACGTTCGGCGGCGACGCGGGCACGTTCGGCGCGCTCTCGGCCCTCGCCGGCGTCGGATCCTTCCTCGGGGCGATCGTGATGGCGAGCCGCGTCTCCGAGCCGCGCATGCGCGACCTCGCCATGTGGGCCGTCGCCGCCGGCGTCTCGCTCGTGGTGCCCGGGCTCGCGCCGACGCTCTGGCTCGCCGGCGCGGCGATGATCCCCATGGGCTTCACGATCATGGCGTTCATGATCACCGGCAACACGATGCTGCAGCTCAACGCCCGGCCTGAGGCGAGAGGACGGGTGATGGCGCTGTACGGCATCGTCTTCCTCGGCTCGACCCCGATCGGCGCTCCGATCGCCGGCGTGATCGGCGAGCACCTGGGCGCCCGGGTCGGGTTCGCGATCAGCGGGCTCGTGGCCGTCGCGCTCGGGCTCACCCTGCTCGCCGCGCGACGCCGCGCGATCGGGGACGGTCAGACGCAGGCGAACGAGGGGCTCGATACCGGCGCGGGGTCGGCCATCCCCGCGCGATAGGACTCGTCGTGGAAGATGTGTATCGGGCCGGAGGCGGCGCGGGAGTCACCTCGAGGGAGGCGCGTTCCCGGCCGACTCCGACCCCGTAAGCCCGCGAGGGGGATCCCGGGCTACGCTGTGAGGGACGCGGCTCCGCCGAACCAGACGATCTCGCCGCCCCGCGAGAAGGCGAGGAGCGAGGCGTACCACCCCGGCTCGTACGCGATCTGGGTGCAGTGGGAGCATCCACTGACGGTTCCGACCGAGTGCTCAGTGTGATCGCCCATCCGCCCGCCTGCCGTCCGTTCCAGGGTCCGTCGGTCCCTCTTCTCGGGGCACATGGTGCGCCCGGATCACTTCGGGGTCTATACCTATGACACGGGGAAACTACCTACCGTGCCCTAGGTAAGCAGGGCTACGTATGCTGACGTAAGGGAACCGTGGCATCGCCCAGGCGCTTACTCGTCGACGAGCTCACGGTCGATGCGCCAGTCACCGTCGGGTTCGTCGCGGCTCACGTCGATCACGGTCCCGTCCGCCAGGGACAGCCGGAACCGACGCACACGCACCCCCTCGTGCTCGTCGAGCGCGGTACGCAGGACCTCGACCGGCTCCTCGACGCCGCCCCAGACCACGGCTCGTGGCCACTCCTCGGCCCTCGCTCCCTCGACGAACCGCAGGCGGATCTCCGGAGCTCGGGCGAGCCATCGCGGCAGTACCGGCACCCACAGCAGGAACGCGATGCCCACGAGCGCCGCGGAGCCCTGTTCGCCCACGGCCGGGAGCAGGGGGACCGCGAGCAACGCGGCCGTCAGGCGCGCGATGTTGTAGACGACGTCATAGGCGGCGAACACGCGACCGCGCAGGCCGTCGGGCACCGCCTCCTGCACCATCGTGTCAACGGGGACCTTCTTCCACGCGAACGTGAGCCCCACCACGAAGCTCGCGACCAACAAGGTCCAGGGCCGGACGACCAGGCTGACGCCGAGGATCGCCACACCACCCACGGCGAAGGCCCCCGCGATGATGCGTTCGCGGGGGAACCGGCGGTCGAGCGCGCCGACGGTCGCCAGGCCTGCGAACACGCCCACGCCGCCCGCCCCGATCAGCCAGGAGAACGAGCCGACGCCCTGCTCGAACCGTTCCCGGAAGACGACCAGGGCGAGCACGAGGATCAGCCCCTGCCCGATCTGGTCGAGCCCGATCGAGGTGATCGGCCCGACGGCTCGGGGCGTGTGCACGATGTGGCGCAGCCCGTCCACGAACTCCACCCCCACCCGCCGCACCTGGTGGCGTAGTAACTCGGGAGCCTCGGGCAGCAGCAGCGGGCGCAGGTCGCTTCGGATGCTCCGCGCGAGCGTCGAGGCGACCACCCACATCGCGGCGGCGAGGAAGACGATCGCCACCGTGCCGAACGCGTCGGCGACGAGCCCGCCGGCGAAGACGCCGACGAGCAGGGCGACCGTGCCGCCGACCGTGGCGATCGAGTTCGCCGCGAGCAGGTCCTCGGTCGGCACGAGGCGGGGCACGACCGCTTGGGCGGTCGCGAGGAAGAACCGGTTCACCGACGTCACGAAGAGCGCCCCGCCGTAGTAGAGGGCGGACTGGCGGCTGGGGTTCGCAAGCACGAGGAACACGGGCGCGGCTCGCAGCAACGGCGCCACGACCATGATGCGCCGGCGCGACCAGCGGTCGATGAAGACGCCGACGAACGGGCCGATGACCGAGAAGGGCACGATCACGATCGCGGACGCGAGCGCGAAGCTCGCCGCGGTGGTGGCGCGTTCGGGAGAGAAGACGAGCGAAGCCACGAGCGCCGCCTGGATCAGCCCGTCGGCGGACTGACTGACGAGCCGCATCGCGAACAGCCGACGGAAGTCCTCGTGGCGCAGAGCGTCTCGCGGGCTGCCGAGGCCGGCTGTCGGGGAAGCGCTCATCCCGAGCATCGTAGGGCGAGGCTCCAGTCGTGCCCCCGCTGGCGCCGATACTCGATGGATGCGCCGGGGGATCGGGCTGGCGGTGGTGATCGTGTCGGCCTGTGCCGCCGTGCTGCCGATCGGGACCGCCGCTGCCGCGAGACCAGAGGCCCGCGGCGCCGCGTCTGGCGCCGAGGTGTCGATCGAGGCGCACGACTTCTACTTCGATCCCGCCGCCCCGACGATCGGGCGCGGGGACACCGTGACCTTCGACTTCGCGGGTGACGTCACCCATACCGCGACCGACAGCTCGGGCCTCGAGCTGTTCGATTCGGGCAACGTCCCTCCGGGCAGCGGCCCGAGCCTGTCGTTCACCTACGAGGCGGCCGGCGTCTACCACTTCGTCTGCACGCCCCACGCGGGCATGGCCGGGCGCGTCTCCGCGCCGATGCGGGCGACCCGTCGACCGGTCGCAAGCACGACTTCTTCACGCTCGTGTGGGCGTCCTCGGCTGCAACCGGCGACCACGTCTACGACGTGCAGGTCAAGCGGCCGGGGTCGGCGTGGAGCACGTGGCGCAGCGGGGTGACGATCCGCAAGGAGTCGTTCGAACCGTGGAAGACCGGCCGGTACCGTTTCCGGGCCCGCATGCGCGACGCCGCGACGGACGGGTCCTCGAGGTGGTCTCCGGTCTCGTCGATCTCGGTCGGCTGAGGTTCCCGCCCGACTGCGGTAGCGTCGACCCGACGGGACCCGACTCAGGTCCCGAGAGGTGACGAGGGGGACAGCGTGGCCCGGTTCAAGGTAGGTGCCCAGTTCCATCCGCAGCTGACCTCGATCGAGAACCTCCGATGGGGCTGGCGCGAGGCCGACGCGTTGGGCGTGGACTCGATCTGGACGTGGGACCACTTCTTCCCGCTCTACGACGGGCCCGACGGCCACCACTTCGAGGGGTGGACGTTGCTCGCGGCGATGGCCTGCGACACCGAGCGCGCCGAGTTCGGCATGCTCGTCACCTGCAACTCCTATCGCAACCCCGATCTGCTCGCGGACGTCGCCCGCACGGTCGACCACCTGAGCGGCGGTCGCCTGATCCTCGGCATCGGCGCGGGGTGGTTCCGGCGCGACTACGACGAGTACGGCTACGAGTTCGGCACGGCGCCCGACCGCCTGCGCGCGCTCGCGGCCGCGCTGCCACGCATCGAGTCGCGGCTCGGGAAGCTCGATCCGCCGCCGGTCCGTCGCCCGATGCCGATCCTGATCGGCGGCGGTGGGGAGAGGGTCACCCTGCGCCTCGTCGCCGAGCACGCGAACGCGTGGAACAGCTTCGGACCACCCGAGACCTACGCCCGGAAGAACGCCGTCCTCGACTCGTGGTGCGAGCAGGTCGGTCGTGACCCGGCCGAGGTCGAGCGCACGGTGCTGATCGAGGCCCACGAGATCGACCAGACCGAGGCGTTCCTCGAGGCCGGCGCGCAGCACCTGATCGTCCAACTGGGGACGAAGCAGTCGACACCGTTCGATCTCGCACCGGTGCAGCGGTTGCTCGACATGCGCGGATAGCAGCCGCCGACCGGGTCATCCGTCTCGATCCTCAGCCGTTCGGCCTAGGCGTCCGCGGACCGGTGTTTCGCGACCATCGGCCTTCGCGTGTGGGTCGCCTGGCGGTAGCGAGGCCTACCGCGTGTCGGCCACCCTTCCCATACGCATCGAGGGACACGTTCCCCGTCGGAGCGCTACAGGGCATCTCCGGGAGCGACCTCGATCGAACCGGAAGGACTAGGGCGATGAAGGACCAACGAGCAGGGGGCACGCGCAAGCGGCTCCTCCGTCGAGAGGACGGCGCATCCGCGGTGGAGTTCGCGCTGATCGCGCCGCTGCTGTTCATGATCGTCTTCGGGATCCTCTACTTCGGCGTCGCCTTCATGAAGATGCAGAACCTGCGCA